>DLVS01000270.1 GCA_003445095.1 Verrucomicrobiales bacterium | reverse complement strand
AACGGCCAAGAAGACAGCCAAGCGGCGCAGACAGCGGCTCCAGTCGGAGCGGCCATTGCCCCCAACGGGGGCGTGCCGTCGGAAGAATGGTTGGGACCCGGGGCGGGACTGGCCGGGCCGGCAGAATCCAACGTGGCCGCTGGAGCGATTGTCTCCCTCAAGAAATTCCTACGCGATAACGAAGCGAGCTACCTACGCCAAGTGTTAAGCCGAACCAACCAGAACAAGGAAGAAGCGGCCCGACTTCTTGACGTTAGTCTCGCGACCTTGTACCGGAAGCTGGCCGAAGACAGCGAATAGCCCGCCCGGCCCACCATGAGTTCGAGTTCCAATTCGCGGGTCTTGCCGTTCTCTCCCGATCCCACCCGCCAGACCCGCCGTCACTTCGCTTCCGACAATTATGCTGGCATCGCCCCGGAAGCTTGGGCGGCGCTGGAGGAAGCGAATCGCGGCCACGCCCCGGCGTATGGCAACGACCCTTGGACGCAGCGGGCCGCCGATTTGATTCGCGACCTCTTCGAAACGCCGTGTGAAGTGTTCTTTGTCTTCAATGGCACGGCGGCCAATTCATTGGCGCTCGCGCATTTGTGCCAGAGTTACCACAGCGTGCTGTGCCATGACGTTGCGCATGTCGAAAAGGACGAATGCGGCGCCCCCGAGTTTTTTGCCAATGGTTCCAAACTTCTCCTGCTGTCAGGCCCCAACGGCAAGTTGACGCCAGCGGGTATTGAGGAGGCCGTTCTCCGCCGCACGGACGTTCACTATCCTAAACCGCGCGTCGTGAGCCTCACTCAAGCGACCGAAGTCGGCACGGTTTATACGCCGGCCGAGGTTCGAGCCATCGGCGCCACGGCGAAGAAGCACCAGTTGCGACTCCACATGGATGGCGCACGCTTTGCCAACGCCGTTGCGGCTTTGGGCGTCGCACCACGGGAGATAACTTGGCAAGCCGGCGTGGACGTTCTGTGTTTTGGTGGATCGAAAAATGGAATTCATGTCGGAGAAGCGGTCGTGTTTTTCAATCGCGACCTGGCCCGCGAGTTCGACTATCGCGCCAAGCAAGGCGGCCAACTGTGCTCGAAGATGCGGTTTGTCGCCGCGCCTTGGGTGGGCATGCTGCAGGATGGCGTTTGGGTTCGGCACGGAGCTCACGCCAACGCGATGGCGGCCCTGATGGAGCAGCTTGTGCGCGTGATCCCAGGCGTGAAGATTCTATTTCCGCGCGAGGCCAATTCCGTGTTTGTCGACCTGCCCAAGACCGCCATCCACACGCTCTACGAGCGGGGATGGCTGTTTTACAATTTCATCGGCGAAGGCGGATGCCGGCTAATGTGCTCCTGGGACACGGCGGAAGTAGATGTCCGTAGCTTTGCCGCCGACTTGGCCCAAGCCATGCCGCCCACGGCGTCCGCGTCACTCACACCCTCTCCAAAATCAAGAAAGCGCGCCCTCCGCGGGCGCGCTTCAAATCTAAACTGAACTTCCGTGCGGCTACGCGGCCGCCGGCGCAGGCGAGCCGAATCCGGGGAGTTTCGGCGGGACTGGCTTGACCACCTCGGGCAACGGAGTCGCTGCGGGCGCGCCGCTCGGCGGGTCAACCTTGGTGGGATTCACCGGCGGCGGTGTGAACTTGCCGGTTTTCACGATCTCTTCCACTTGCGAGCCATCCAGAGTCTCATACTCCAGCAGCGCATTGGCGATCAACTCTAGCTTGTCGCGGTTCGTTTCAATTAGCCCTTTGGCCGTGTTGTACCCCTCTTCAACGAGACGCTTAACTTCCGCATCGATCGATTCGGCGGTTTGCTCACTGTAGTCCTTCGAGCGCATCATGTCGCGACCGAGGAAGACGTATTCCTGGGCTTCACCGTAAAGCACGTGGCCCAGCTTGTCGCTCATGCCCCAATGCATGACCATGGATTTGGCAATGGAAGTGGCTTGTTGAATGTCCCCGGCCGCTCCGCTGGAGATGTCGTCGATCACCATCGCTTCCGCGATGCGTCCCGCCATCGTCATCGTGATCATATCCAGCGCCTGTTTCCGGCGCATGTTGAGGACATCTTCCTTCGGCAGTGACATCGTAGCGCCCAAGGCTCGCCCGCGGGGAATGATCGTGACCTTGTGCAGCGGATGAGTGTGCTTGAGGAGAACATTGACCAAGGCGTGCCCGGCTTCGTGCCAAGCGGTCGCCCGCTTTTCTTCTTCGGACATCGCCAAACTTCGACGCTCGCGCCCCCAGCGGACTTTGTCCCGAGCCTCTTCGAGCTCTCGCATCCCGATCGCCTTCTTGTTGGCACTGGCAGCAATGAGTGCCGCTTCGTTTAACAAGTTGGCCAGCTCGGCACCCGAGAATCCCGGGGTTCCGCGGGCGATGACCGATAAATCCACGCTCCCGTCGAGTTTTACGTTCTTGGCGTGGACCTTGAGAATCGCCTCGCGTCCGCGCACATCCGGAAGACTCACGGTCACCTGACGGTCAAAACGACCCGGGCGCAGCAACGCGGGATCGAGGACGTCGGGCCGATTGGTCGCCGCGATGATGATAATTCCTTCTTGGGTATCGAATCCGTCCATCTCCACGAGCAACGCGTTCAGTGTTTGCTCGCGCTCGTCATTGCCGCCACCGAGACCGTGACCGCGTGCGCGTCCCACCGCGTCAATTTCGTCGATGAAGATCAAACAGGGCGTGTTCTTACGGGCTTGCTCGAACATATCGCGGACGCGGCTGGCACCGACGCCGACGAACATTTCGACGAAGTCCGAACCACTGATGCTGAAAAACGCAGCATCCGCTTCACCGGCGATAGCTTTCGCGAGAAGCGTTTTGCCGGTGCCAGGCGGCCCCACCATCAGAATGCCCTTGGGAATTCGCCCGCCGAGCTTTTGAAATTTTTTGGGATCCTTGAGGAACTCCACCAGTTCCGAGACTTCTTCTTTGGCTTCCTCAACGCCCGCGACGTCTTTGAAGGTGGTCTTGTTTTTCTCTTTGCTGAGCAGGCGAGCCTTGGATTTTCCAAAGCTCAGCGCTCCCCGACCGGCGGCCTTGATCTGCCGAATGAAAAAGAACCAGATCAACAGACCGACAATGATGATCGGCAACAGCCCCAAAAAGATCTGCAGGAAAACGTTGTTGCTATCGACCGCCCGGAACTTTCCCGAATCCAAAAGCAAATCCTCCTTCGCGGGGGTGAGCCGCGCTTCTACGGAGAAAGGAATCGGGTTCGTCTTGCCGTCTTCGGTAGAATAGTATCGACCCCGAACGACCCGTAGGTACTGCGACTGCGCACTGTAGTTAATCTCGCCGCTCTCGATTCGATTCGCGGCCAGAAGATCGAACAACTTCTTTTGGTCAATCGGTTGGTATCGCTGTTGGCTCGTGCGTTGGAAAAACAGCAAGAGCGGGATAAGAGCGGCGACCGCAATCCAAACGAGCCACGTGCGGGTTTGGGTCGCGGGCCCCCCGCCGGAGCTTTGGTTACGGTTGTTTTCGTTATCTTCAGGCATGATGAACCGGTGAGGAAAACTAACATCGCAGGGGGTGGGTGCAAGGCATGTTTCCCCGCGGAAATCCCCCGATCGTGAGTGAGGAACTGGGCCCGCGACGTTTGCCAGAATTGTCTCCGGCCGCGCCGCCGACAGTCATCGCGAAGCGCCAGGGGCCGGGCCGGAACTCGGTGCCAAGAACAGGCGTTGCGGCGTGTCGTTTTCAAAATCGAGATTACCCACCGCATTCCGCCTTTCGTCGAGAGCGGTTCGGCTGGTACTGTCAGCCCACACATGAAGGTATCCAGGTCGCGGCGGGAGTTTTTCGGTCTGAGTTTGGCGGCGGCCGGTTGCGGTGTGCTGGCCCCTCCGGCGGCGGCCGTCGAGCCATTCCAACGCGGGGGTACACCGCGCCTTAAGTTGTCCTT
>DLVS01000762.1 GCA_003445095.1 Verrucomicrobiales bacterium | reverse complement strand
GACCGTGAGGGACTGCCGATCACGCTGAGTTTCGTATTTCTCGCGGTGGCCGAACGCGCCGGGGTCGCCAACGTCAGCGGAGTACCTTTGCCGGGTCACTTTTTGGTCAAGCATGCGCCGCCCGGTAGCAACGAGCGACTGATCGATGTGTTCAATGGGGGCCGATACATCACTCACAGTGAGGCCGACGAGATCGGATCAAGTGCGGCGGGTTTGCCGGTGCGGTCGGAATTCCTGCGCCCGGCCACCAAAAGGGAAATGATCGTCCGGCTCGTCACGAATCTTCAATCGTTCACCGAGCGTGAAGAAGGCGCGGCGGCGTCGCTTCGATTCGCTGATCTGCTCGTCGCCATCGCTGGCGAGCCTCGAGCCGAAGCCGCTCAACGGATTGATCGCGCCCGTCTTCGCAGTCGCTCCGGTGATGCTGCCGGGGCGCGCGAAGATTTAAGTTGGATCGTCGAGCACGCCCCGCCGGGCTTCGACGTCGAGCAGGTGGCCGAAATGATCAATCGACTGGGTCAGGCTGGGCGCTGAGTGAGCGAGGTTGCCACCGGAGCGCGCGTGACCGCTCTTGCTACGCCACGTCGAGCTGGCAGATGCCGCGAGGAGTAAGGCTGGCTGCTTTCCTGAGCAGCCGGTTGATGCTCCCCGACAGTCCCGCGCCTGCGAGGAACTGCTTGTTCGGCCACGCTTTATCGCGCTGCCAAACGCTTTTGGGCCCAAGTCTAATCCGTGTTGAAAAATCGCGTTTCCATTCCTCCCGACTCTCACCTCAGACTGATCGCGTGCCCTTCGCCTTGCTGCAAAGTCGGCTCGAGATTCCCAACGTGGACGCTTTGCGCCGCGCCTTCCGGGGAGTCGGGGGGTTGGCTCCGGCCGATGCTCCGACGATCGCGCGTGATGGATTCGGGATTCTGCTGCGGCAACTCACCGAGGAGGACGCGGGCGCCTTGCAGTCCTCGCTCGCTCGCGAAGGCGTCGCCACCGAAATTGTCGATGAGCGCGCACTTCCAGCAGTCCCGCCCTCGAAATTGATGCGTCGAGTCGTCTATCGTCTGGATGCCTTCGTTGGCTATGACCCCTATGATCGGGAGTTGGTCATTCCCTGGGATCGTGTGGCGCTGGCAGCGGTAGGACAGATGGCCGGGGCTGGTGCGGGGTGGCGTTCTGAATCGTCGTTGGACGGCACCACCCAAACGGAGGTGCTTCTCCTGGAGAATTTGCTCCGAACTGGAACTTTTGAGGTCGAAGAACGTCAGCCTAAAATGGTGCGTCCTAAATCTGAAATCGAGTCCGGCATTTGGGTCGCCGATTTCATCCTCGTCGGCGGCGAAATCCGTTTCACCCTCCAGGCGCATCAGTTGGCGATTGTCGGCTTAGGCGAGCGAGATATGGAGGATCCGTTGACTAATTTCTTCACGTTCGTTCGGGATTCGCTCTGGCAACTCCCGAGCGCCCTATTGAATCGCGCCGCTTACGCCTTGCGGGAAGAACTCCTCGATCGACTTCTGGACGGACATGCGGATTGTCCCCGGTATCCGACTCGAAATGCCTACCACGAGGAACTAATCTGGCTGCTTTGGCGGCTGCGACAATCCGGGCGACCCGTTTGAAACCAGCAAGGCGAGTTGAACCGCGAGCGAGGTGCCGCGGCTCGATGGGAAACTGGCTGTCGGTTACCCTCAGGATTCTGCAATCATTCAAGCCTCGAATTGCTGACGAAGGCCACTCTGCGGCTATCCGGCGCCCAGGAAGGTGAATTGATGCTACCTTGTCCGCCGTAGACATACGCAACCACCTTGGGCTGGCCCCCGGCGGCGGGCATTTTTCGTAGGTAAACGTTTTGGTAGAACGGATGATCATCCGGCTTGACGTCCGGCTGATACGAGAGAAACACAATCCATTTGCCATCCGGAGAGATGTGGGGAAACCAGTTATTGAACGCATCGAAGGTGAGCTGCTCTGGCGCCTCTCCATTGGGTTGCATCCGCCACAATTGCATTGTTCCGGTGCGAGCGGAGTTGAAGTAAATGTACTTACCATCGGGGCTATATTCAGAGCCGTCATCTAAGCCAGGCGTGTGTGTCAGCCGAATCTCTTCGCCGCCGGCCGCGTTGATTTTGTAGACGTCGTAATCGCCCTGGCGCTGGGCTGTGTATGTCAACCACGTGCCGTCCGGGGACCAACCGTGAAGATACGAAGGACCTAAAGGAGTGATTTGACGTGGCGTTCCCCCTTCGATCGACACCGTATAGATCAACGAACCCAATTGGGCGTCGCCGCTGGAACTGCTCAAGCCAAGATGTTTTCCATCGAACGAGAGCGCGTGGTCATTGTTGTTCCTCTTCACAAATCCCGTGTCCAACACCGTCGGTTTGCCAGTGGCCAGGTCAAAGCGATAGATCAGCCCGCCGGAATTGTAGATCAGCGATTTTTCACTAGGCGTCCAGTTGGGGGCCTGCAATGAGTTCGTCGCCGAAAAGACAATCTGCCGATCACCGGTGGCGACATTCAGAATCTCGAGGTGACTCCCGATATAGTCACGATAGGGCTGAAACGATGGCTTAGCTGGGATGATAACGCGCACGTTCTTGAACTCAGCGCGTTCCACCACATCCTTGTTATGAGCGCACACGAATAACCCAGTATAAAGCTCTTGAGGAAAATCTATGTCCGGCACTTCGACCGACCAAAACGGATCGCCAAATCGTGCGACCGAAAGAAAGTAACTTCGTCCTCTCCGTTCCAACTGAATGACGTCGGGCATCTTGATGGGCGATTTCACCTCCTCAATATTGATCCCGTCGCGTTTGCGATACTGGATCGCCGTCAGCCCATCGCCATGGACAGTGGCCGAGACCATCGCGGCGGAAGGGTCGAGGCTCGTGCGAACCATCCATCCAAACTTACGATGGGGATCGACGCCGGTGCCGAGCAGTTTTCCTTGGGCTTGGAGAATAAAGTTCCCGGTCAGCTTCTGGTACGCGAAGTGAAACTCATCCTTGGCAAACCAGATATTCGCACCCGACCCGAATAACAGATACGACTGAAGTACTGGTTCGTATTCCGTTTTGCCGGGATGCAAGACTGACCCCACGTCACCCTTTTGGGTGAAGATGCCAATCCCGGATTGACCCAGTGTCGAAAACTGAACCAGCAACAATACGCCGATTGAGACGGAACTGGGGATTGACAGCATGGTGAGGTGGTTGATTGCAGAAGGGAGGCAAAAGGCAACAAAAAGACCACGACCCTGACGACCCAAAACACGCGATCGATGGGCTAACGTACGCCGAAGATCTCTCACTTCACTCAGCCAGCGGACAAGGGGTTCCATTGAATGGCCGTTCCTCAGACATCCGGCGTTGAAAGAGTTTAGGCCCGTTCTTATCGTGGCGATGCCGAATGCAGCCGTTCCAAATCATCTTCAATCCCACCAGCGCCGCGGAGCTGTCCAAGATGCCCAAAGAGCTGCAGTTGCATATTCTCGGACAATTTCGCGGGCTTCCTTTGGAACTGCAGCGGGAAGGTGGCCAATACGGCCACTTG
>DLVS01000763.1 GCA_003445095.1 Verrucomicrobiales bacterium | reverse complement strand
ATCGGTAGAGAGTTTTGAGTCAGTGTGGCCGGAGCCATCCGGTCGGGGTCCTCCCGCTCGGGCGTAAGCGTCTCTTTGGTTCCCGCCCCGGGAATCTGTGTCGGTGTCCTACCAGGCACCGCGTTGTCCCCGTTTCTCTGTCGGTTATCCGCGCTCAGCGGTGTCAGTTGCCATGCATGCTTCTCATAAGTCTTTCCGTGTCTCTGCCGGTGAACGCTCACTCGGCTTCACGCTCATCGAATTGCTAGTCGTGATTGCCATCATCGCGATCTTGGCGGGACTGTTGCTCCCAGCTCTGGCCTCCGCCAAATCGCGGGCGAACCGCGCTGCCTGCATGTCGAACCTACACCAGCTTGGCCTCGGCATTCAGATGTACGCCGATGACAACCGCGGCTTTTTCCCCGAATCCAGCCACGGCATCGGCGACACCAACCGTTTTTGGATCAACACCCTTCGACCCTACCTAGGCCAGACCGATCGCATCCGGCTGTGCCCGGTAGACCCGAAACGCCAGTCCCGCCTGACCAACAGCGCCACGAGCTACGTCCCCAATGAATATGTCGTGGTGGACCGACTCGACGGACTCGGTCGCCTGCTGGAGTCGTTTCGCAACCTCAATTCGCTAAAGAATCCTACTGAAACCATTACGGTCTTTGAAATCTCCGACGTGCCCGACGCCAGCATCTTCGCCGACCATACCCATTCACGAAACTGGGTGAAGGGCTGGGAATCCGTGATCCAAGACATCCAGCCAGACCGCCATCGCACCGGCGGGCCGAACCAAGACCACACCAAGGGCACGGCCAACTACTTGTACGCGTGCGGCCATGTGCTGCCGTTCAATGCCAAGCCTCTGAAAGACCGGGTGGACCGTGGTGAGAACATTGCCAAGCCACCCGAGTGATCCCCTTTTCCTTCAATCTGTCAGTAAACCAAAAACATGGAATCCATGAAGCCAATCCGCTGTTTCAGTCTCATCGCCAGCTTCGCTCTCGCGGACGCTGGTTTGCCGGCCCCCACTCCGATCAGTTCGGGCCATACCGATATCGGGATCGGCTACGAGGAAGGCGCGTTCGACCTTCACGTCCACGACGAGGAGAATGGCCTTGAGTATTCGCCGGCCGATGCGCTGTTGGTGGTAAAATCGCAAGCACTCCGACTCTCGCCGGGAGGCGCGTTTAGTTTTCTTGGGCCCGTCGGTACGCCGGTCTGGGAACTGCCAAAAGTGCAAGACCCGGAATTATTGTTCCTGGGTATCGGCGCGGAAGAACTCGTCCCGTCAGACTGGACCGGAAACATTGAGTTCTCACTTAAGGCCGTATCCGGGCCGGGCAATTTCTATCTCTGGGACACCGATGTTTTCGGCAATCCCGTGGTCAAAATGGATTCGGCGAATGGCATTGGTCCGGACGATACCGTGAGCGTCATTCCGGGCAGCCACACGCACTTGAACTGGGGATTCTCCGCTCCTGGAGTGTACCGCATTTCATTCGAAACAGTCGGCCTGAATACCACCGACGGACCCGAGGAAAGCGGTCCAGTGGTTTACAACTTCGAGGTTGTGCCCGAGCCGAGTGCGCTCGCCCTCGCTGCGGTTGGGATGGGCGCCGTGATGATAATACTTCGCCAACGCAAGCAGGGAGTATGCGTATGAACCGTGCGGCTCGTCTCTTCGTCGTGGTCGTCATTGGATTGGTAGCCGGGTTGCGCGTGGCCTCCGCATCGGTAGGTGATCGCGTGCCGCTGAGTCGGGAACACGTCGATCTGCGCATCATCTACGCGCCGGGCACGACCAATGAACTGTACCTCATTGCTCGCGACGAAGATCACGCCACCAATTACGCCTCCACCAACGTGGTGCTCGTCGTGGGTGCCGCTGCCGAGGTGGAGCTGCCGGAAGGATTCCCTGAATTTGGCGAACCCGGGGCGCCGTTTTGGATTCTGCCGGCGACGCAGGATCCGCAACTCCTCTACCTGGGAGTGTCGGCCGAAGGTTTACCTAGGAACACATTCGAAGAGCCTTTGGCTGTCCAGTTGGTCGATGTGCGTGCGCCAGGTTGGTTCTTCCTTTATCAGTTCGATCAGAGCGGGCTGGTAATGAAAATGGATAGCCGAAACGGAATCGGTCCCGAAGACGCGACGTATCCGATTGTCGGCAGCCATGAACATCTGAATTGGGGATTTTCAAGCAATGGGCTTTATGAAGTGACCTTTCGGGTTGAAGGCCGCCTGCGTGGAGCGACGACGAACCTTGCGGCCGCCGATACTACTTTTGTGTTTGCTGTGGAGCCCCTGCCAACGCCGCCCGCGCCAGCGACGTTGACGGAGGTGAAAGTTACCGGCGACTTTCTGACCTGCGATCTCATCGGCGAATCAGGCGTCAAATATCGAATTCAAACTTCACCTAATCTGGAGTCTTGGGCGGACGGCGCCGAAATAACGGCGGAGGCGACTCCGGTGCGGTTGGCTGTGCCCGGCTCTGACGGAACCGCTCCACTCTTTCTCCGCGTCGTTTCGCCATGACCGACGGACAATCGGAAAAGGGTTGGAACGGGACTGTCTCGCTCTCCTCCCCAAGACGAGCTTCAACTTCGAGAGTCGTCAGACGCAGGGTCACCAAGAGAGGTAGTCAGCCAATCACGCCCCCACGTAGGGGCGCTGCCGGGCAACCTTTTGTTGCACCTGCAACAAAAGGTTGCATTGGAGGATTGGGTGATCGGATCGATCCAAAGATGTCGACAGACTCCGTCTCGCTTCAGAAGTGAGGGGGTAGGCTTGATTCAACGTCAGCTCGCAATCTCGACCGGTCGTCGTTCAATCTCCCTCGGCCGTCACTGGAGGCATTAGTGATGATGAATTTTGCCCGACTCTTTTGGCTCGCGAGCTGCCTATCCGTGAGTGCGTTCGCCCAGAGCCTTGATGCTCTGACGACCAACGACGCAGCCGCGGCGGGCCGAGTGGCTGGCTTGGAATTCACGGAGTCTGAGTGCCGACAGATGCTCCAGAGCCTGAACGAACGATTGGCTGCGTTGACCGAGCTCCGTGCTCGCCGAGTGCCGGATGCCACCCAATCCGCATTGATTTTTGATCCGCGCCCGAACGGTTTCGTTTTGCCGAGTCCGGGCGGAGGATTTCGCTGGGAACCATCGACCGTGGCGAAGCGACCCGAGAGGGCGGAAGACTTGGCCTTTGCGTCCGTCGCGGAACTCGCTGGCTGGTTGCGGTCAGGGCAGGTGACCTCGTTGGAATTGACGCAACTATCTCTCGATCGCCTCCGCCACTATGGGCCAGCGCTTCGCTGCGTCGTGGGCTTGACCGAAGAGCGCGCTTTGGCAGCAGCTCGCCGCGCGGATGCAGAGTTGAGTGCCGGACGTTGGCGTGGCCCGCTGCACGGAATTCCGTATGGCGCGAAGGACCTGCTCGACGTGGCGGGTGAAACAGCGACCTGGGGGATTTCACTGCGAACGAATCAGCCAGCCGCTCGCGACGCCGCCGTAATCGAGAAGCTGGAAGCTGCGGGAGCGGTTTTGGTGGCCCGGCTGAGTTTAGGCGAATTGGCCATGGGTGACACTTGGTTCGGCGGATTGACGCGCAACCCGTGGCGGCCCGACTCCGGTTCCAGTGGCTCGTCGGCCGGATCGGCCGCGGCGGTGGCGGCGGGGCTAGTGCCGTTCGCGATTGGTTCAGAGACGTTGGGCTCCATAGTCTCGCCTGCGACGGTTTGCGGCGTGACTGGATTGCGTCCCACGTTCGGACGCGTCGCCCGATCTGGTGCGATGACGTTGAGTTTCTCCCTCGACAAGCTGGGACCACTCGCTCGTTCAGTGGAGGATTGCGCTCTGGTCCTGGAAGCCATCCGGGGCGGCGACGGACGTGACCGTTCCGTGATCGAAGCGCCGTTCGACTTTCCGTCGAGCCGGCCGGTAGCGGCACTCCGAGTGGGTTGGCTGAAGAATGATTTCGAGAAAGACTATCCGAATCGCACGAACGACTTCGCGGCGTTGGAGGTATTGAGAGGCCTGGGTATCACCCTCCGCGAAGTGTCGTTGCCGAAGTATCCGGGTGGGCCGTTCTATTTTCTGCTCAACGCCGAGGCCGCCTCATCGTTTGAGGCGTTGACGCGCGAGAATCTGGACGACCAATTGGTCCAGCAAGGCGCCGGAAGTTGGCCCAATATTTTTCGAAGCGCTCGGTTGGTTTCAGCCGTCGATTATCTTCAGGCGAACCGACTTCGCAGCCAACTCATGGAAGATTTCGCTGCACTATTTCGGGACTTAGACGTGATCGTGGCGCCCACATTTTCCGGTCGCCAACTCTTGTTGAGCAACATGACGGGATACCCCTGTGTCGTGGTGCCGGACCAAGCGCCTGGATCGGAAGCCCCGGCAAGCCTGTGCTTCCTTGGTCGGTTGTTTGGCGAAGCGGAGGCATTGGCAGTGGCGCAGGTGTATCAGCAAGCCACGGGTTGGAATCGGTCTCGACCCGAGCGAGCGCGGCGGGAACCGCCGTGAACCGAACGGGGCTGAGACCAACAAAGCCCACCCGCGATGGCTGGAATTGGAATGGCAAACGATGGTTTGTCTCGAACAGCCTTGGCGTGGACTTCGTCGAGGATGACGATAGGCTTTTGCGTCAACCAGTATGGCCCAAGCTTTCTTTAACTCCGTCCGCACCGGCATATCGCTGGCGGTGTTGGCCCTCTCCCTAGCCTCCGCGAGGGCGGTGCCCCTGCAGTTCAATCGCGATATCCGGCCGCTCCTCTCAGAGAACTGCATGGCCTGTCACGGTCCCGATCCTGGTTCGCGTAAAGCAGGACTTCGACTCGACACCCGCGAAGGAGTCTTTGGCGCGACCAAGAAGGAGGGGCCGGTGGTTGTCCCGGGTAAGCCGGAGGACAGTGCCTTGTGGAAACGGATCACGCAGACGGATCCCGAGGAACTCATGCCGCCGCCAGAATCACACAAAGAGCTGAAACCGGAGCAGAGGCAGCTCTTGAAGGATTGGATCGTGCAAGGAGCACCTTGGCAGCCGCATTGGGCATTTGTCGCACCGGAACGTGCCCGCGTTCCAGCGCTTGCCTACGGGAGCCTCGGACCGGGAAATCCCCTCGACGCGTTCATCGTCGACAAGCTAGAGGCCAAGGATTTGATGATGAATCCCGAAGCGGACCGACGCACGTTGGCGCGCCGTGTTTGCCTCGATCTCACGGGCTTGCCCCCGACCCCCGACGAGGTTGAGGCGTTGGTTCGCGATTCGTCGTTCAATTGGTATGAGGCCTACGTCGATCGCCTGATGGATTCGCCTCAGTGGGGTGAACACCGGGCACGCTACTGGTTAGACGCCGCCCGTTACGCCGATACCCACGGCCTTCATTTCGACAACTACCGCGAAATGTGGCCGTACCGCGACTGGGTGATTCGCGCTTTCAATCGCAATGAACCGTTCGACCAATTCGTCATCGAACAAATCGCCGGAGACCTGTTGCCGGATCCGACGCAGGACCAGCAAGTCGCGACCGGATTTCAGCGGTGTAACATCACGACGAACGAGGGTGGCACGATCGAGGAAGAGAATTTGGCGATCTACGCCAATGATCGAGTGAGCACGACGGGTTGGGTTTTCTTAGGCCTGACCGCGAATTGCGCTGCCTGCCACGATCACAAGTTCGATCCGATCACGCAGCGCGATTTCTATTCACTGGCGGCATTTTTCCGGAACACGAAACAGAACGGGTTCGATGGGAACGTAAAGGACGGCGCGAACGCCAGCATTGTAGTCGTCAGCGACGAAGCCGATTTGGCTCGGTGGAATGCGTTGCCCGGTGAGATCGAAGCAGGCAAGAGTCGCGTGGAGGAACGTCGGAAGCAGGCGGACCCGGCCTTTACGGAATGGGTCTCTGGGTTGAAGGCCGAGGACATCGAGCAGGAACTCAACCTGAAGGGACTTGTGTTTCGCGCGCCGTTGAACGACGGAAGCACCAACGTATTTGCGGTCACAGTCGACGGGCTGGCGACCAACGGGATTCCAGTGGGAGTGGTCACGCTGGCGACGAATGCATTTTTCGGGCCTGCGCCGGTGTTTGCGAAAGACGTGACGGCCCGTTTCGAAAATGTTGGCGATTTCGATCATGGGCAGGCGTTTTCGTTTGGCGCCTGGGTGTTCGTACCCCCGAATTACAACGAAACGGCCGCGATTATTGCGCGAATGGATCCGGCGGCTGACGGTTATCGCGGCTGGGATCTTTGGATTCAGCAGGGTCAGTTTGCGACCCACCTCGTCAGCCAATGGCCTGAGAATGCGCTCAAAATCCGAACCCAAAAACGAGTGGCCAAGAAGGGGCAGTGGCAGCACGTGTTTGTGACGTATGACGGTTCTGGCAAACCGGAAGGCGTCAAAGTTTTCATGGATGGCGCCTCGGCCGAGACGGAGGCTGAAAATAAAAAGGGGATCACGGGATCGCTCCGCGCCAAAGCTCCTTTCACGTTGGCGCAGCGGAGTGACAGCAGCCATTTCGATGGTTTGGCCCTCCAGGACGTTCGCCTTTATGCGCGCACACTCGCCCCGGCTGAGGTCACTGCGCTGGCGCGCAATTCGTTGTTGCGAACCCTTGTTGGTACGCCGGTCGCTGACTGGAAGCCCGAACCAAGAAGGGAAGTGCTAGAATACTTTCTAACCACCAAGGACCTGCCCTTCCAGGACGCGACTGCCGCGCTGGCCAAGCTCGAAACGGAAAAGGAAGGCATCCGCCTAAAATATCCCGTCACGCATGTGCAGATGGAAAAGGCCGACTCGATGCCGATGGCTTCGATCCTGTTCCGTGGTCAGTACGATAAGCCCAAGGACAAAGTCGAAGCGAACGTACCTGCGGCGTTGAATCCACTACCGGCCGGCGCACCGAAGAATCGGTTGGGCCTCGCTCAATGGCTGGTCTCGCCTGATAACCCGCTGCTTGCGCGGGTGACGGTGAACCGATTTTGGCAGGAGCTATTCGGCGTCGGCTTGGTCAAGACCACCGAGGACTTCGGGATCATGGGCGAAACTCCGGTGAATCCGGAGCTTCTCGATTGGATGGCCGTTGAATTCCGTGAAAGCGGCTGGGACGTGAAGCGACTCTTCAAGATGATGGTGATGTCGTGCGCTTATCGGCAAAGCGCCGTCGCGACAAAAGAAAAATTGGAAAAGGATCCGGCTAATCGATTGCTCAGTCGCGGTCCACGTTTTCGCATGGATGCCGAGATGGTTCGCGATTACGCGCTCGCGTCCAGCGGGCTACTTGTCCCGAAGATTGGTGGCCCCAGCGTGAAACCGTATCAACCTCCTGGAGTCTGGGAGCCGGTGGCGATGCCCGAAAGCAATACCAAGCGATACCAGCAAGACACCGGTGACGCGCTGTATCGCCGCAGCATGTACACGTTCTGGAAACGGGCCGCGCCGCCTGCTTCCATGGACATCTTCAATGCTCCAAGCCGCGAGGTCTCATGTACACGCCGCGAGCGGACCAACACGCCCCTGCAAGCGCTCGCGACGATGAATGATCCTCAGTTCATCGAGGCAGCTCGCCGTCTTGCCGAACGCTCACTTCAACAAAGCCACGGTGACACCAACCGAGCGGTCGAGCTGATTGCGGCACGACTGTTGGCGCGCCCGCTTCGACCGGAAGAGCAGGGGATCGTCCAAGACACGCTCAGCCGATTGATCGGGCACTACTCGGACCAACCCGACGACGCCAAGAAACTGATCTCCGTGGGCGAATCAAAACCAGACACTGAGTTGCCAGCGCCTCAGCTCGCGGCGTTAACCATGGTCGCGAATCAATTGCTCAACCTGGATGAAGTCCTGAACAAGTGACGTTGGCGCATCATGGCTTATCCTGACTTCATGAATTCAATCCTCGACGAACCGGCGGTGCGGCGTGCGGCCTTTCCGGTCAGCGTCGAATTTTATCACGAACTGGGACGACTCGGGCTGCTCGATAAGTCAGTGGAGCTGCTTGACGGCGTCATCATTAGGAAAATGTCGAAATCACCTCTGCACGCGTCGGTCGTCCGTCGTTTCGCTCGTTTGATCGCCGGCGCCCTGAAACCAGGACAACTCCTCTTGCGAGAAGATCCCATCACTACCGTTCGATCGGAGCCGGAGCCGGACTTGGCGGTGGTCGAGGGGCGAGAAGAGGATTTCTTTGAAGCTCATCCGCGTTCGGCGCTCTTGGCGATCGAAATCGCGGTCAGCTCCGTA
>DLVS01000718.1 GCA_003445095.1 Verrucomicrobiales bacterium | reverse complement strand
GTGCCGGACGTCGGGACGGAATCTATTCGGCAAACTTATTTTCATTCCTTTGGTAACCTCTACCTGCGTATTCCGAAGATGTAAGGTTGTTGGGCGGGTAGGCCCGACTGGCGGCCCCTGGAGGACTGCCGCCGGATTTAGGCAATGACCATGGCGATAAGGAAGAACAAAACGGGGGTTACGCCGCCCAGGTCCTGGCTTTATCCCTCCGGCCGCCGGCGTCGCCTGAGCGACCGTGCTCTTGGTTTCCTCTCGCGTGGGGAGCGACTTGTTGAGCGAAAACGATTTACACTCAGGAAGGCCATTGCAAGGCTGCCCGTTCCAAAAACTCCGGTGCCCGTCCAGGACAATCATGTCAACCATGGCGATTCGGCTGGTTGTTCTTGTCGTTGGTGTATCCTTAGTTTTTGACCTCCCGCGATTTTTTTTCACACCCAAACCTATTCATCACAAGGCGAATCTCTAGCCCAACATGAAACGACACTCCATCTCTCGTCCCTGCGTTGTCCCTGACCCGGGGACTTCGTCATTTCCCGCTCGCGCCGCCTCGGGTGCGACAGCCGCGTTGTCAGGTGGCCGCCAGGTGGTGGCGACGCTGGCCTTGGGGTTGTCGATGGTTGCCGGCGCGATTACCGCGTCGGCCGCCAATCCGGCTCCTTCGCAGCTCTTTTATCTGCCGTTCCCCGAAGATCAACTCTTGCAAATGCTGCAGGCGGTCGAGAGCGGTGGCCCCAGCACGGCGCCGACGAACCCGATGCAGACGTACGTTTCGCTCGCGGCTTCGGCGAACAACACGATCATTTACTACGATCAATGGGAAAATGGATATGATGCGGACATCGCGAACCCCGCGAATCTCTATAGCGCGGGTAATCCTGGAGGGACCCAAATTTGGGGCGACGGTAACACTGCCAACGGTGCCCCGCCTGGAGTTCCGAGCGATTTGATCAATGCGGGAACGGTTATTGTTCTCAACAACGCCATTACAACGACGGACCTTGGGGCGATCGACTTTGATGGTCGTGACAAGATCGCAGCCACCAAACCGATCGCCGTGAGCAAAACGGGGTGGGCATCTGGTTCTGACACGCTGCTCGCCGGATCTGTGGAAGTGTTCGACACCGCTAACTGGGGAATGGATTACCGGGTTCCGGTCGGTGAGAATATTCCCAGCAGTACTGATTTCCAGATGTTTGAGTACACCGGATTATCGATTCTGGCCGGAGAGGGTGGGGCCACGGCGCAGATCGATGCGGACGCCAATGGGACCTTTGAGACGACTGTCAACCTCACAGAAGGGCAAAATCATCTGGTACACGGCAATGTGAATGTTGGTGCCCGGGTTGTCTCCGACAAACCGGTGCAGGTTCATTTCTTGACCGGTGACATCGGATCCAACTACGAAAGCCGCGACTCGGCGTTGCTGCCCATTTCACTTTGGACGACCAGCTACTACACGCCCGTTTCGAGTCCCTCGACCGCCCAGAGCATTGCGGGGACGTCCACCACGGTTTGGCTATACAACCCCGACGCCAATAGCATCACGGTCGATTACCAAACTCGAGACGGCAGTGGGAATCTGACCACGACTGCGTTAACCGTCCCGGGTGGTTCTGCTGGCGGTTACTTGAAGCAGGTCATTCCTAACGGGTTCGGGGCGCATTTTTCGAATTCATCCGGCAAGAAATTCTATGCCTTTTCGACCATGAATTCGACGGATAGTACTAATTCTGATGGCGGATACCCCGGCAATCAGGCGTGGGACTGGGGCTTCACGTTAATTCCAGACGATTCGCTCACGCGCCAGGTTCTAGTTGGTTTGGGTATCGGACGTGATCCTACGTCGGGGACGAACCCTAATGAAAACGGCAACCCGGTTTGGGTGACACCCGTAGGCAATGGCGATACTGCGGTAGATGTCTATGTCGATTTCGACGCTAATCCTTCGACCGGGTCTCTTACGGATCCCAATGGCAACAAATATGACGTAGTTCTGAGTCTGAAAGAACTCGAACGAGCAAGGGTCTACGACACCACCGACCGTAATCAAACGGGGATGTTGATTTATACCCTGACTCCCGGTGTCAAATTGGCAGCCGCTTGGGGGCAGGACCCTTCTACCGCCAGCGCTGGCGCTCCGGGATTGGACGTGGGAACCGGCGTCCCGCCCTTGCCGCTGTTTTCGGCCGGCAAGAACGGTACCCTCGAACAGGACAACGACGGCGATGGTTTCGTGAGCCCGGGTGATGTGCTGTTATTCACTATTGCCATCAACAACATTAGCCGCGCCCCGGTTCCTGATCTTCTGCTGATCGACAATCTTCCTGCAGATACGACCTACGTGGCGAACAGTACATTCTTCAGGAACTCTGCTAATGTGACGACCCAGGTTCCGGATGATGGCGTTGGGACGGCGTTTCCGTTGGATGGTGCCGGCCGCGTGCTTGATGCGGTGACTGCCCTTCCAGTCGGTGGATCCTATCAAGTGACCTTCAAGGTTTTGATTGACAGCTTTGCAAACCTGACGCCGGGGACGACTCAAATTCTGAACACTGGGACCGCAAGCTCCAGTGGCACCACGGTTCCATTCCAAGATTCGACACCGCTCTACGGGAAAATCGGCAATCAGGTGTGGAACGACGCCAACAATGATGGCCTGCTCAATAACGGGGAATCTGGAATCAATGGAGTAACCGTCACGCTGAAGGATGGTAATGGTAACGATATCGACAGTGACCTGAGCACGGCCGGAGTACAACCGACCACCAAGATTACGAGCGGAAACGGCAATTACCTCTTTACTGGTCTTTTAGGAGGAAACTACCAAATCGTCATCGGTGCGCCACCTGCCAGTACGCCTCTCTCTAGCGCCAACACGGACACGGCGGACAACCAGCAGGACAATGACGACAACGGCAGCCAACCCGGGGGCAGCGGAGCCTCGGTGAGTAGTCCAGTAATCGCGCTTGCGGGCGGCGAGACCGACAACACGATCGACTTCGGTCTCTTGGCTGCAGCTACGATTGGTAATCAAGTGTGGGCGGACACGAACAACGACGGTCTGCT
>DLVS01000394.1 GCA_003445095.1 Verrucomicrobiales bacterium | reverse complement strand
AATGGGTGACCCCATTGCCCCCCTGAAAATTTGTGCCACCGGAGGACGCGACGGTCCGGTTACTTGGTCGAGACCAACCTCGCTTGGTAATACGCGTGTCGGTCCGGCGGCGCCGTGTCAGTGAAGCCGAACGTGCCATCCGTCGCCGCCGAGAGGCTCGGGCTGATCGCCGCCCAGTTGCTCGGGTTGAGTTGGGTCGCACGTCGCACTTCATAGCCCGCCCCAGGAACCCCGCGGAAGCCGAGCTGGCACTCGGTCGGAGTTTTGACGATCGTCACGCATTTCACCGTTCCCACTACGACCGTAAGCGTCCCCGTGGCTCCGCCGCCGGAAGGATCGTTCAGGTTGTAGGTCACCGTGTCTTTGCCGGTGAAATCGACCGGCGGATGATAATACAGCGTGTCGCCGATGAACCGTGCCGTGCCACCCTGGGGCGTTGCTGCCGCCACACCGGTCACGGTGACCGGATCGCCGTCCGGATCACTATCGTTGTCAGACAACGCCGACGCGGGACAGACCAGCACGCCATTGATGGCAACGCCGGTGACGTCGGCCGCCGCGACGGGACGACGATTGGCGATCAACTCCGCACGGATCAGGAAAGTGGGATCGGACGCCCAAGTATTGAGGCCGCGAATGGCGAGGACGTTTTGCCGCGCGACGACTCCGCCGACACCCTGAACGCCCGGGCTGCCGATGAGCAGACCGAGTTGGTCAGTCAGATCAATGCACTCGGCCACTTCTGTCGCGCCCGACAAGTAACGCGGAGCCGAGGCGGGCGCGTCCCACGGCACTTCCGGTGCCTGATCAACGATCGAGGCGCGGAAGAAGGTGCCGTCACAGAAATCGTTGCCCGCTCCGGGAGTGAGGGCCACGTCAATAACCTCGTTCTCCTCCATCCCCAGTAGTTCGACAATGTCATCGCGGCCGGAGCCGTCGTTGTAAGCGATGCCTTGGGCATAGATTTCAAAGCCGTTGCGGAAAGCCCGCACCACGACGCCGTCGCCACAATCCGGGATAGTTTTATAGAATCGCACGCGCAACCGCAGGTCACCGATCCGATTGGAGACCCAACGGCGGATCACCCAATGCTCGTGCGTGCGTGTCCGGTCGGGATCTACCGAGCCGCCATTCGGGTGGTTGGGATGACCAGTGCCTTGGGTGATCTCGTCCCACGGCGGATTTCCTTGGAACCAGGCCCATTGGGAGCCGCTCCAGAAATCTGTCGGACTCCAGCCACCGCCATCATGCGGGAACAGTGTAAAATCCTCCCCCTGGTAAGTGGCGTCCGCGTCGAGGGACTTGTCGTAGTAACCGTAGAACCAGCCATTAGCGCCCTGCTTGGCCGGCACCCAATCATCCACGCTGTCTGCGACCGTGAGCGGGGTTACCATGGGCTGATTGCGCTGGGCGACCGGCTTGCCGTTAAGATAGGCAATGAAGCCATCGTTATATTTGATCCGCAGCTCGAGCGACTGATAGGAGGCGGGATCGCTCACGGAAAAGGGATAGCGTAGATACATCGTGGGGCTGACGCCAAACATCTCCGTCCGCACGTCGGTTTGGATGTCCTTCGCGATGCTAGGGCCTTTCTCGACCCGACCCGCCGTCCAAGAGCCATCCGCGCCGTCGCCGGTGGCCCCGCCGAGACCAATGGGAGATAAGGCGAAGTCCACAGACCGCCCTTCACCCAAATAGCCTTCCGCGATGCCATAGATGCCTTCCGAGTCACCGCCGTCGATCGCGTCGGAACGGACGATCTTGCCGTTGATGATCGTATGATGCGTAACGCCCGAGCCATTGAGGTTGACCTTGCGGACGTGGCTGATGGTGCGGACCGGGCCAATGTAACCACTCTTCTTCTTGTAATCCCGGATGACCCAATGCTCGGCGGCGTTGTTGATGCCGTTCGGATGGATGTCCAACTGGCAAATCATGTCCCACGGTGGATCGGCGGGGCCGAGCGTCCAGCAGCCGTTGAAGGTCCAGTTGGGATCAACATAGGTGAAGTCTGTGTTCGGTTCGTAAACCCCATCCCCATCGGCGGACTTGTCGTAGAAACCCTTGTACCAGTCGCCCTCCCCCTGCTTGCCCCCGCCCCAATCGGCCGCAGAATCCGCCAGCTTCGGATTAGCGACAGTGCCTTCCAACACCCGGACCGTCAGGCGCGAGCCGTCGCAGCGGTCGTCGGGGTCGCCATCGGCTCCGACCGGCGTCTGGGCGAAATCGAAATAGTCGCCAGCGTTCACCGTCGCGGTGACGTAGGCCACGTAGCCCCAACTGTCGTTGCCGGTGATCGCGCGCGAGAACAATTCTGCGCCGTTGTGGAAGATCTTCGCCGTCGAGCCGGAGCCACAGGCGATGCTCTGCTTGCGGAAGGACAACACCAGCGTTACCGGGCCAGTGTAAGTGCTGCGCCAGCGGCGGATCACCCAATGCTCGGCACCGTTGGCAAAGCTGTTCGGATGCACGGCCGTTTCGCCGATGGTATCCCACGGCACACCGGGGTTCCAGTTCCAGGAGCCGCCGTCCCAGAAGTTCGCCGGACTCCATGGGCCGTTGGCGCGCGGAAACGGCACAAAATCCGTCGCATCATAGTGGGCGTCGGCGTCGAGGGTGAGGTCATAATAACCGTAGAACCAGTTGTTCTCCGCCTGTTGGCCACGGCGGCTCCAGTCGCCGACTGAATCGGCGAGCACCACCGCATCGTAGGCGCCGGGGACGGCCTCGTACCCCACTCCGTTGACGCCCACTCGCCACTTCGAATCATTGAAATCGCGCGCAAACCAGGCGTTAGCCAGCGAACCATCAGTCGGGACATAAATGTGGACCGCGGCGTTCTTAGACACGAGTTCCGTTCCCGCCAGCATCGAACCGACGACACCGGCTAGAGCGGATGCGAAGGCGGCAGGGAGAAGTAATTGCCCCGAGACAAAGGACGCCAGCCGACGCGGACTCGGGCTGGCGTGAATGGAAGCAGGGATAATCCGACTTCGTTGAATTGAATGAGACGGGGGTTGACTCGCAGAATTCGCCCGGAAAGCCAGCGCGATTTCTGCGGTGCGCGCCGGGCTGGTATCGGATCCCAAAGACTATCAGGTTGACCGAATTCGAAGCCTGCTTGTTGCCGATCCCTCTAGCTCTTCCAGAACCAGGACTCGTTGGGAACTGGGCAACGAACCTCCATTTCGGGTGTCTCGATCGGTCGACCGTAATATCGAGATTTCACTCCCAACATAGTCATCCCCGACGTCTGATACGTGCAATGGGTCGGTACGTGCAATGGGGAGGACCTGGTTGGCGGAGTCATCTTGGGGGAACCGGGGGATGCCCAACGGGTGTGGAAGCAAGTGCGTGCGAATCGCCGTCAGCAGACGGGGGCGCTGCGGCTGTCAGGGGCGGCGCGACCGTCGTGGCCGGAGATCGTGAATGCGCCGGAACGAATCTTGGGGCGACCGTGGCGAGAGATGACCGCTGCTACGGCGACTGGGGCCGGGACGGAGTCTTGGCGGTGGCGACGCGGCATCTGGGGTGGCGTTTGGCCGAAGCCGTCCGCGAAGTTGCCGACGTGGGCTACGCGGCGGCGCAAGGCATCCGCCGGTTCTGGCAGCGGGCGGCGACCGAAAAGGAATTGGCCGTCTTTGTCCACCGACTCAAAAGTGAACTGGCAAAAAGATAGACCTGATTGGTTCCCCCGAGTCAGGAGCCCTCGCCCTCCACATTTCTTCATCCTTGGCCGCGGCCGCCACCTGTCGGCCTTCGAGGCGCTCACGCTTTCGGCGGAGAACTTTGCGATGGCGGTTCATGTAGCGCTCTGGGTTGGAGCTGTGGGCGAAATTGCTCGGCGATCGTTGCGATCAGAAAGCTCACAACCCCTAGGATTCTAAGTCGGCCAATTCTTCTGTCATTCCAGAAACGCCAACGGCAAGTCCTCAGCTTTTGGCCGCCTCGTGCCGATAAAACAATGCCATAAATGACCTGGCCCTTCATGCCCCTTTTTGCGGCCCAGACGTGACCGAATGGCTGGTTAACGAAATCAACAGAAATATGCTGTCAGAAAAGTTTCAGGAAATCATTCGAGACAACTCGGCTGGCAATCATTCTAGGGCCGCGATAAGATGGGCCATGCTCGTAGGGCCGCGTCAGGAGTGGGACCATAAAAGAATTTTGTGCAATGCAAGGAAGCGACCCTGCCCAACTATCCCGCGTTGTAAGGAGACCATCACACTCTGTGGAATGTGCTTCGACTGTGATGTTCCTAGCAATATACACTATGGTTACCTCGGCTTAGTTGCTGGTTTCTCTAGCGAGACACTTATAGTGGCTCCCGGGGTTGTCCAAAAACCTCCCCACTGGCCGCTGGATGACTCACGAGACTCGAACGCAATTGAGCTCGGCATTCAGTTGGCCCTCTTTGAGGGCTATCCTTGGCGTCTCCCAATGCTCAGAACAAATTCCCTTTGCGCGTTTGTAACCGGCCAAGTTACGGGTCCACTTCAACCGGCTCCGAAGATTTGCGCGCCGTGCCCCTTCTTTGGGCCGTAAATTCAATGAAACAGATAGCATATTTGCCTGGCACTGGATTGTTTATTCTCATCTTGCTGGTATTTTTTAACCTAAGTTGCAAGAACACATCCGGCCTTCACGGTGAGATCGACCATTGTGCGCAGTTATTTGCTAAAAACAAAGGTAGGTTAGAGGAACTCCTCAAGATGATTCAGCAAGATGAGGGTTTGACTCGTGTCGGTGTTGATTGGACGCGGCCTCAGAATGCAGCCTCTGTTGGTGTCTCAGAGGAACGGCTCGCCACCTATCGAGGCTTGTTTAAGCAATCTGGCACATTATTTGGAATTGAAGTAACGAATAATCGAGATGTTATTGAATTTATAGTGAATAGTCACGGGCTTGGGACTAGTGGGTATGCAATAGGCCTTGCTTATATTCGCGATGCCAGTGAATTGAATGTGGTTGGAGACCTCAAGTCACTCCCGGTTCCGCCCAGGGAAGCTGAGTATTTTCAGAGGCTGGAATCTAATTGGTATATATTTTATGATGTTAGGCGATAGCTCGTGTTAATGTCGTTTATGGTGTTTTACCAAATACCTCCTATGTGAATCGGGCTGTATGATAAACCATTAGGTAACGATGAGGATTTTAGACAACAATCAGGATGGAAGCGGCAAAATTCTGTTCGGCCGATGCTTAGCGATGTTGTTACTTGGGTTTTTCGTCTCCTTGAGATGCTTTTGCCCATTGAGCGCAGAAACTCATGCGGTCGATTCTGGCGAAGTTCATTCTGCAAGGGTTCCGAGTGAACTGTGGGAAAAACGCCTGGCTGTGACCAAGGCGTTGGGTATCGATACGATCAGCAGCTACGTGTTTTGGAATCAACATGAGCCGGAGCCGGGCAATTTTGTCTGGGATGGACAGCAGGATATCGTGCAGTTCTGCCGCATGGCTCAGGCGGAAGGGCTAAAGGTCATCATTCGGCCCGGGCCTTACGTGTGCGGCGAATGGGATTTTGGTGGCCTGCCCTGGTGGCTGCTCACGGACCGGGATATGCGGGTCCGCAGCCGGTATCAGGGATTCATCGAGCCGGCTAAACGCTACTTGCGAGCGGTAGCGGAGCAGTTGGCTCCGCTCCAAGCCACCCGGGGCGGCCCCATCATTATGGTTCAGGTCGAGAACGAATACGACGGCTTCGGCCACGACTCCGGGTACGCCGAGGTTCTGTGCGCCACCCTCCGCGAGGCCGGCATCGACGTGCCGTTGTTCACCTCGGAAATGACGTGGTCGCTCCGTCCCTCGAAAGTGCCGGGACTCCTCCGCGCCGTGGGCTTCGCGGAAGATCCCGACCGCAGTTTTGCGGCGCTGCGACGCGTGCAGCCCGACGCGCCACTCTTCTGCGGAGAACTCTACACCGGCTGGTACGATGTGTGGGGTCGCGCGAGCGCTGCGGGCAGCGGCCTGCGACGGCTCACTAATACGCTGGAACGCGTGGTCGACTTGGGCGCTTCGTTCAACCTCTACATGGCTCATGGAGGAACCAGTTTCGGATTTACCGCGGGCGCCAATGACAAGCCCTATCGGCCGCAACCTACCAGTTACGACTACGCGGCGCCCATCGACGAAGCGGGGCGGCCCGCCGCGAAGTTTTTCGCTATCCGGGAAATCATGGCCCGTCGGCTACGGCCCGGAGAGTCGCTTTCACCAGTTCCCCCGGCCAATCCCGTCATCGCGCTGCCTCCAATCCGTTTCCGGGAAACGTCCTCACTTCTAAAAAATCTTCCGACGGCCCGCCGCGCGTCACGTCCGGTGCCCATGGAGTTGTTGGGGCAAGGCCACGGATGTGTGCTGTACCGAACGAAGCTCGAAGCCGGGCCGGTCGCCGAATTGATCATCACCGAACCGCGCGACTTTGCGATGGTGATACTGGAGGGTCAGCGGCTGGGGACGCTGAATCGCATGCTGCGAGAACGGTCGTTGTGGCTGCCCGCGCGCACCAACGACGCCACGCTCGAGGTGTTGGTCGAAGCCATGGCACACGTGAACTTCGGCCAAGAAATGGACCAGGACCGCAAGGGCATCACCGAACGAGTTGAAGTACGCACTGCGCGCGGAACCTCGGAGCTGTTGGGTTGGGAAATGTTTCCCCTGCCGCTGAAGGAAGAGTCGTTGCGGCAACTGAAGTTCTCCCGCGCCAAGGTGGACGGGCCGGCGTTCTACCGCGCCGAATTCAATCTCCGGGAAGTCGGCGACACGTTTCTGGATATGCGGCGATGGTCCAAAGGCGTAGTATGGGTCAATGGGCACAATCTGGGGCGATATTGGAACATTGGCCCACAGCAAACCTTGTATTTACCGGGTCCCTGGCTCAAGCCGCGCAACAACGAGATCGTCGTGCTGGATTGGCTCGGGCCACAAGTGGCCGAAGTCGCGGGCCTGACCAACTCGATCCTCAACGAAGTGAATCTCGACGCGGTGGGACGAATCCACCGCAAACCCGGGCAGCGACTCGACCTGGCTGGTCTTCAGCCCGTGGCGAGCGGATTTTTCGAACCGGGCTTGCGCTGGCAGACCGCCGCCTTCAACGCTGTGTCCGCACGATTCGTTTGCTTGGAGGCACTGAGTTCGCTGCCCGGGGACAACTTTGCGACCTGCGCCGAGCTGAACGTATTGGGTGAGTCAGGCCAAGAGCTTCCCAAATCAGGTTGGAAGCTGGTATACGCCAGCAGCGAGGAAGTCTTTGGAGAAGACGGGTCGGCCGATCGGGCGCTGGATGGTGATCGTGACACCTTTTGGCATACCCGGTGGGACGGAGCTCAAGATCCGCCGCCACATTATCTGGTGCTGGATTTAGGAGCCGTCGAGACGGTGACGGGCCTGCGATATTTACCTCGGCAAGATCAGGCGAACGGGCGAATCAATGCGTATCGCATTTACGTGAGGGACGAGCCATTTCCGGGGCTTTGAGAAAAGGCGAGCAGAGGCTTTTGAACGGGCACGGCCAGCGACGAGATCGCCGGCCATGACGGCGGCGACGCGCTCCGCCTGGGGTGCACTGTGGTCGGCGCTCGGCGTCAGGCCCTCACAATCCTCCTCAGCCAGCGATTGGGCGGTGGGCTCTTATCAGCGCGGCCAGATCACGTGCGGGCCGGCAGTTTCTTCTCCACCGGGCTCTTTCCCAAGACCGTGTAGGTTGGCAGCCCGTTCACGATGGGGGCCTTCACTTCACCGACAATGAGCGGCGCGGCGTACTCCACGAATTTTTCATTCGGCATCATGCCGTCTTCGCTAATCCACTCCCGAGGCACCAAATGCTCGACGTTGGCAATGTTGGCCAGGTCTTCAAATTCGATGGCGCATTTGTAGGGATTCGAACTGACCCGGACGAGTTTGGGCATCAGCCCCGACTTGCCTTCCAGGGCCGCCTGCACCGCCGCGGTGCCGCACGAGTACGCTTCGTCGGCATCAGTCTGGCTCGCGAAGTGCGCGGCAGCTCGTTGCGCGTAGCCCAACTTCACCGTGCGCGTTCGGAGATTCAGCTGGCGGCTCACAATTTCGGACAACGCTTCCGCGGCTCCCGACAACACGGGATGGCCGAAGGCGTCGAGTCGAGTTTTGTCGGCGCCGAGTTCTTGCCCGGCCGCGTTGCGCACGCCTTCGCCTACCACGACCACGCAGTATTTCTGAGCGGCAACCGTTGTCCGGACCTTCTCGACAAAGGCCGCTTCGTCCAACGGAATCTCGGGCATCAAGACGATGTGAGGCGGTCGCGCCGGGTCGCCTTGTTGGGCGAGCACTGTGCCCGCGGCGATCCACCCGGCGGCGCGCCCCATGACCTCAATCACGCAACAAGACCCGTCGTCAGTAGCCATTGAGCAGACGTCCAAGCCGATTTCAAGGACGGTGGCGGCGTTGTACTTGATGACCGAGCCGTAGCCGGGGCAGTGGTCCGTCTTGGGCAAATCGTTATCGATGGTCTTAGGCACTCCCATGACGCGCATTTCGTAACCGCGTTTCACCGCTTCGAGGTGGATTTTGTGGGCCGTGTCTTGGGAATCATTGCCGCCGGCGTAGAAGAAATACCGAATCTGAT
This sequence comes from Verrucomicrobiales bacterium, assembly GCA_003445095.1. GTDB lineage: Bacteria > Verrucomicrobiota > Verrucomicrobiia > Limisphaerales > UBA9464 > UBA9464. The sequence continues at coordinate 357 of DLVS01000394.1, read as the reverse complement.
GCGCCTCGAAGACCTGGAAGAGCCGATCGAAGTCGCGAGCCGCCGCTTCCGGCTGCTTTTCGAAATTGATCTTGTATCGGCAAGTCCCGAGGGCGGCGCCGGGAGTGACTTTCAAACCCGCGATGGCGCTGCGCTTCTCGTCGCCCAGGTCGATGAGGTCTTCGTTGAGAATACCGAGGATTCCGTTGAGTCCCCCGTAAATCTCCTCGATGCCCTCGTGATGACCTGCCTCGGTGATGACTCCAGCAATCGAGGCATTGATGACGGAAGTGGGCCCGCCTGATTGGGCCACCAACAAATTACCGATGAGTTCAGCCATAAGCGTAGAAAACGGGGCGCACCTTGCCCGGCGGTCGA
>DLVS01000156.1 GCA_003445095.1 Verrucomicrobiales bacterium | reverse complement strand
CGCAAGACCCGATGACTGCTCCGCCCGCAGAGAAGCAACCATTGCCCATCGGGTGAAAACCGAGGAATCGCTGGCTCGTCTGCTAGCGCGATCGCGTCGCTTCCTGCCAAGAGCTTGAGTCGTCCGGCTCCGGGCGGTGACCCACGACAGAACGCGACTTCATCACCCCAAACGTCTACTTGCGTGGCCGACTTCAACTCAACCCGTTGCTCGCGCCGCACGACGGCGCCGTCGCCCACGCGCAGGAACTCCACGACGCCGTCAGTCATCGGCAGGATCAATCCGCTTCCATCCGGAGTCCACGTTCCTTCGTCCAGCCACGGTTGCCCAGGTGGTTGATATCGGCGTATCGGTGGAGAAATAAACCGACCGGACGTTGGATCGAACTCATACCAACACACGTCTTGGCGACGCACGACCACCACCTGGTTCGTCCCGGGCACGAACTTGGCGAAGACCGCACCCATCGCCGGCTGAAAGCCTGTTCGCACACTGCTGACGCGATCTACCAAATGCAGGCCCGCCTGCTTCGTCACCAACACCCAGCGGCCGTCGTCCGCAAACTGCACGTCGCGGACTTTGTCATCTCCCGAATCGAGGCAATTAATCCGAACTCGGCTGCGAGAAATCGCGAGGTCGGCCCAGCCCCAGGTTTCAACATTTCCAAAAAGCAACTGTCGGCCATTTTCGCTTACTTGCAGGGGCGAATATTCGCTGCTGGTCAGCAACTGAACCCCTGAAGCCGCATCCCAGCAATAGCTCTGTCCATCGGAGGCGGTGGACAGTAGTAAGGATGTACCGGGAACAAACAGGAGCCGGTCCAGGGGAGCGCGATGACCACGCAAAATCAGGCTGCGTCGACTCGGCAGGTGCCAAACCCGAATATCCGTCCCATTTTCCACACATCCCAACCACTCATCACCCCAGGCGACGTCTCCGAGGTGACCGCCGGGGCTCGCCTTCAGCGATCCGACCCATCGATTCTCTTGCCAATTGAAAAGCTGAATCTGCCCAGTTCCCAACACAGCGATTAAAGGATGCTCTGAGGCTGGCGATGCGGCCACATCGCCAGGGAACGCTGCCGCAAAGGGCAGAGTCTCAATCTGACGACCCGTAGCAGTGTGCAGGCGCTGCACTTGACGGTTGTCGTCCAGCACAAGGAACCATTCTCCGTCCGGTCCAAAGCCAAAAAAGGAAACGGCCGGCATACGCGTTACCAAAGAAGGGCCCTCAACCTTGAGGATTTCCAATGATCGACTGCGAAAAATTGCCAAGTGGTGGCCGTCGGGTGATGGGAAGATCAACTCAGCGTTGGCCTGGTTTACGGCGGGTTCGGGCCAAACCCACTTGGGCTGGTCGTTGGTGGTATTGAAGGCAGCGATCGCCCCATTGGTGAGGGCGAGGAAGTAGGTTGAGAAATCGGGAAGGAGGGCGACCGCCTTTCCCGGACCGGCCCGGGGTTTGAGATTCAAACTGCCGCTGTCAAAGCGCACAAGCTGAGCGATCGCCTCATTCAGAAGAGCCCGATCGGGACGCATGCGAGCGGCTTCTTTGATCGACCGCAGACTGGATTCACGGTGATTGGCCTCTCCGCTCAATCGTTCGGCCCGAGCCTGAGCTAGCTTGGCGTCACGAAGATCACTGCGCGCCCGGCGACTGGCTTCTTCGGCCCGGTTGCGGGCGAACGACAATTCAATCGCCACCAGCGGAGCGACGATGGCAACCGTCAGCACCAACAGGATCAATCCGGCCGACAAGATCGCGATCGCGGGATGCCGCCGTGACCAACGCCAGGCACGCTCCGGAAGCCGAACCGGGCGAGCCAGAATCGGTTCCCCGGCCAAATAACGATCCAAATCCTCCGCCAAGGCCAGGGCCGAGACGTAGCGTTTCTTGGGATCCTTCGCCAGGCACTTGAGCAGGATCGTTTCGAAGTCTCGTTCGATTTCAGGCTCGAGCTCGCGCGGCCTGGTGGGCTCGCGTTCGCGCACCTGAATCACCGTTTCGACCGCGGTTCCGGCCTCGAAGGGCGGCTGACCGGTCACCAACTCATAGCCGATGGCCCCGACCGAATAAACGTCGGCCGCGACCGTCACGTTGTGCGGATCGTAGGTTTGCTCGGGCGCCATGTAGGCGGGCGTGCCAAACACCACACTGGTCTTGGTGAGGTTGCGTTCGTCTCCCATGACGCGCGCGAGGCCAAAGTCCGTGACCTGGGGCCGCTTCTCCGCGTCGACCAGTACATTGGCCGGCTTGAGATCCCGATGCAGGACGCCGCGCTCATGGGCATATTGGACGGCACGGGCTACATTGGCTAGGAATCGAGCGAGTTCTCGCTGTCGCTCACGTAGCGCGGCCGAGACCGAAGTCTGCCCCTCTTCCGCGCGACGACGCGTCGCCCCCAAACCGAAATCATTCATCGCGGCCGAAAGGCTCCGGCCCTCGATCAATCGCATGCTGAAGAAGTGGCGCCCTTCGAATTCGCCGACTTCGTAGATCTGGACAATTCCAGGATGGTTCAATCGCGCCACCGCTTCGGCCTCGGTGCGGAATCGTTTGACTTGATCGGCGTCGGCGAATTGGCCCGCCAATAGAAGCTTGAGGGCAACCGGCCGGTTCAAACTAAGTTGGTGCGCGCGGTACACGACCCCCATGCCGCCACGAGCAATCTCGGAAACGAGCTCGTAATCCGCGACGCGTTGGCGAGTTGTCTCCCGTTGGGTGGTCGCTGGGCCCAGGCGGTCGGCGACTGGACTGTCCGCGATGGACACCTTACGGGACCAATCCAAACAATGACGCTGCACGCACTGAGGACACAAACCCTCGAGCACCGCGGTTCGAATGGGTGCTCCGCATTCCGGACATGAATCAAGGGCGTTCATGTCGGCCCAAACAGCTCGTTTAGTTCCGAGTCGAGCGCCAGCGGAGTAGTCACCGTTTCGGCAACTTGGCGCCGAACCTCTTGTCGATAGCGCTCACGCAGTTGATCGATCGAGGCAAGATCGACCGACTCTGGACCGGTCGTCGCGAGCGGAGCGGACGCACGACGGGCAAGGTAGGGTTTGAGTTGATTCCAAATCGCCTCCCGCCCTTCTTCGGAAAAGATCTGCTGGAGTGTTCGCAAGGCCTGTTCCTGCACGACAATTGCCCAGCGACGGTCGAAAGCTCCTGGATCGGGCGCGGTCGTGTATTCATCTCTCGCTTCCGCTGCTTCAATGGAAACACCCGGAAGCAGTGGGGCGTGATCGATTAGGTTGGGCTTCTCGATGACGGTGGCCAGTTCGCCCCGAATGAGCAGACGCAGCCGGCCATCATGTCCATCGGCTCGTAGAAAGCTCGCGGCATCGGCGGCTCGGCCGAGGGCAGCGGCGGTAATTTGGAGCGCCTTGGCCGGAGGATGCCCCAGTGCGCGCGCTTCTCCATACACCGGCCACCAAAAACGCCGGACCACTTCGGAAAGCGTCGCCGGCGTTGAACGCCCCAAAACTGGGGTGGTGGTCGTCACACGCCGCAGGATAGGGTCGTTCGCACTCGTAAGTCCACGGTGGGTTGCCGGTGAAATGGCTGGTTCGCACGTTACGCGTGAGCAGGGGCGCCGTTGGTCAAGCCCGGGCAGAACGCGTCGAGCTCCGGGTCTCGAATCGAATCGCGCTTCTCCATCAACTTCCGGAGTTTCGACAGCGCAGAGTTTTGGATCTGCCGAATGCGTTCACGCGTCACGCCGAAGCGTTCACCCACTTCTTCCAGGGTTCGCTCGGGGCCTCCATCTAAGCCAAAACGAAAGCGGATGATCGTCAGCTCGCGTTCGTCGAGTTGTTGGATGAGTTCCCGTACCAATTCGTGTCGGGTTTGCGCTTCGTAGTCTTCGTAAGCGGTCTGGATGTTCTCATCCTTCACAATATCCTGCAGTTGGGTTTCGCCATCTTCCCCAATCGGGGCGTCGAGCGAGGCCGGCCGAAAGCTCGCCGTCAGCAACTCGGCGACGCGCTCGCGGGTCATTCCCATGGCCTCCGCGATCTCCGAGTCGGTGGCTTCGCGTCCGAACTCTTCGTGGAGCTTCATCGCCGTGCGGCGAATCTTCGCCACCCGGTCCACCAGATGCACCGGCAAACGGATCGTCTTTCCTTGGTTGGCCAACGCCCGCTTGATCGCTTGTTTGATCCACCACGCAGCATAGGTGGAAAGTTTCGCGCCCTTCGTGGGATCGAAACGCTCCACGGCACGCATCAAACCAATGTTGCCTTCGTTAATCATATCGAGCAGCGGCAGCCCCATTCCATCAAAGTCCTTGGCGATCTTAACCACGAGTCGAAGGTTGGCTTTGATCATGTGTTCCCGAGCGTCGGCGTCGCCGGCCTGAATGCGGCCTGCGAGTTCGATTTCCTGCGCGGGCGTGATCAGGGCGGTGTCGCTGATCTCGCGGAGGTAGCGCCGCAAATTGAATTCGCCTTCTTTGGCGATGCTGCGCGGTTCATTTCGCTCACGCTCCGGGGCCTTATCGACGTCCGTGCGAGGCACCGTCACGGGGACCATTCGAGCCACCATTGGCAGGGTCCGGAGCGCCCGTTCGGCCGGCGTGCCCGCCGCGGTCGCGGCGCAATCGCTCAAGAGCGAAGTCACACCATTCAGCGACCGGCGGCGTGCCGGGGTCGTCGCCAGCTTCCGCGACAGGCGACCGCTCGAGCGCGAACGATGGCCGGACTCGGTCCGGACGGTTTTGTTGGCGGAGGTCAGCGTCATTGTCATTTTGGTTTGCGTATTCGTTTCTCTTCTTTTGGGTTCAACCCTCGGCTGGTGAATCCCAGCTCAGGTTCGCCAAATCAGACGCCGAACGACGCGCGATGAACGAAGGAAAGCCCACGGCCAATTCTAAATTACAATCCTGACATTCTGTCAGGGATGGTATCGCACAAACGACAGACCCAATCGCCCTTCTCCAGGTGAATCTTGCACGATTGAGAACTGCCTATTCCCAAGATTGAGGGCGGACGAACGACGCAAAAACTCTTAGAAATCCCCGATTTTCTCGCGAAAAAGCGAGCTGAGTTCAGAGAAACTGTTCGCGGGGCAATTGGGGCGGAGGTATGCGTCGCCTAGCTTCTCGGCACGATGACGAGGTCGGTTTTGTTCACTGACAATGTGACAGCTAACAAATCCGTAATCTGGGTAGAGGCGTCGGTGAGGTGAATTCGCAGGTGCTGACCGTTCACGGTGCGAACCAGGCACTCATCGTAATCCCCGAACGAGGTGATTCCTCGGACCGCGCCGACAAAGCTGTTCTCCGAGCGCGCTGCCACCTTCGCGTGACGCGGCCGAAAGCCGAGCCAGATCTGTTGGGGAACCGGCAGCGCTACGGGCGCCGCGATCCAACATCCGAGGTGGGTCTGCACTTTCGTCTGAGTCGAAGTCTGTTCCGTTACTTCGCCTTCGATCCAATTCATTTCTCCCAGAAAGTCGGCGACGAAACGGGTGGCGGGGTGGCGGTACAACATCGACGGCGGCGCGAGTTGCTCAATCACCCCGTTGTGTAGCACCGCCGCGCGATCGCCCAAAGAGAATGCCTCTCGCTGATCGTGAGTCACGTACACCGTGGTGACGCGGAGTTCTGCATGAATCCGTCGGAGCTGATCGCGAAGTTCTGACCGCAGGGACGGATCAAGATGCGACAATGGTTCGTCGAGTAGGAGCACCTGAGGTCGGATCACGAGTGCTCGAGCCAGAGCGACTCGCTGTTGTTGGCCGCCGGACAATTCTTCGGGCCGGCGGTCGGCCAGCCCATCGAGATGAAGCGCCGTCAAGGCGTCAGCGATACGACGGTGCCTCTCTGGATTGTGAATCCGGCGGAGATCGAGACCGTAACCTATGTTT
>DLVS01000664.1:2216-3774 GCA_003445095.1 Verrucomicrobiales bacterium | reverse complement strand
GTGAAGAACTCGCTCCGAAGGTCGGAGAGTCGACGCATTCATTGGGCTTCGGCGGAGGAAACGCAATCAAGACACCGCCATGCCGTCGTGGGCGAGATCCCCAGACCGGCAAAACGGCGCGTTCGTGCGGGCAGGTGAGCCGGAGGTCAAAACACCAGCGCCATGGGCGCGCGGAACCAAACTCGCTCCCGCGACTCTCTCCGGGCTTGTTCAACCACCGGTGTAGTTGCTGGCTCCGCTGGGCTCCGCAGCAATACACCCTTTGGTGTTAGGCATCGTCATTGTTTTGGAAAACAAATATCACCGCCGGTCATCCACTCGACTCGGCGCACGTCCTTGCCCAAACGGTCTCGCGCCGACCTCAAAGTAGCAATGGCATGATCAAGATCTCCCGCCTGCTGTACAACTGAGTAAGGCTCGCGAACGCGGACTGGTGGGTCTCGCTGCAACTGCTCCAATCGCCGGACAAGAAGGTCAATCTCTTGGCGAAGAACCTCAATCTCCTCACGCTTGCTCTCCATCTCTGAAGATGTCGGGATAGCCTTGGGAGTCGCGCAACCGCAAACACACAGCAACAACACTGAGATGAAAGCGAGCACGCGCATAGATGCCTAACTATTAGTGTGCGTAACCTGGATCGGCATAGCACCGAGCACTTCGGCATAGCACGCGGTGGATGTCCATGCAGAAAAGGCCTTTGGACCGATCGACAGTGTTCGCACTTCGGCATATCACAGACCGTTTTCGAGCGGACGGTCCGGAATCAGGATGCTTGGCGGCCTATTTCGGAACCCTGCGGCATAGCACGGTACGCTGATCGCTGGCTGACAATGACTTTCGAGTCGCCAGCCCCCAGCCGCAGCGGCCTAGCACTGTCAGCCAACCCACGGCGTTCAGCGCTCGTGAGATCTCGCGAGTCTAATCGCCTCGTCGGAGACTGATGAAGTACGAGTCACGCTGCGGTTGGCGAATCGATTCTCCGAGGGCCAGTGCTCAAGTTGGCGGAACCATTCCCGAGTCTCCCTGGGGAGAAAGATGGGTGGACGATGTTTTGGGCGGGACGCCCAAAACAGCCCGCCGGAGGCAGGCGCTCCCCATTTCTCGCCTTCAGAGGCGAACTCCAATCTCGGAGTTCGGTTGCTACCCAGCCCGACCGAGGGACTTCTGTGTCTCGGGAGAATTCGCTCCTTCATCTAGCGATGGAATGCCATTGAACCGCGTTCGGTAGGTACACCATCTTGCGCGCGATGGTGCATTCGCTCCGACGCCTGACGCTGGGCATCTTCCTGATCGTGGCGGCCGCGGCAGTTCTGCTGTGGTCCGATCGGGGCTCGCGAATGAGTCAGGAGGGCCAATCGAACGCTTCGACCGAAGGTCGGACCAAGCGGGTCGCGCTCTTGCAGCACGCCTCGCAGCCCATTCTCGATCAGGGACGCGCCGGGATGATTGCGGGCTTGAAGGAAAGAGCCTGGATTCAGGGACAGAATCTCGACCTCAAGCTTTTCAATCCCGAGGGCGACAATGCGGTTTCTCAAACCATCGCCAAGGAAATGAGCGG
>DLVS01000664.1:0-1917 GCA_003445095.1 Verrucomicrobiales bacterium | reverse complement strand
GCGCACCTGGCCGGCTTCGGCACGATGCAGCCGATCGAGCAGGCTTTCAAACTGGCGCGGGAGATGAACCCGTCGTTGACGAAGGTAGGAGTCGTCTGGAACGCGGCCGAAGCCAATTCTGAAGCCCAGGTGAAACTCGCGCGCCAGGTCTGCACCGACATCGGCATTGAGCTCTTGGAGACCACGGTGGACAATTCTGCCGGGGTCGCGGAGGCCGCGAGCGCGCTCGTCGCGCGTGGGGTCGATGCCCTTTGGATGGCCGGCGACGTCACCGTGATGACGGCCGCGGACAGCCTGATCGCCGCGGCCAGGAAGGGGCGCATTCCGGCTTTCACGGTCATTCCCCCCAACGTCAAACGCGGCGCACTGTTTGATCTAGGCGCCGATTACTTCGAGGTCGGCCGGATGGCGGGACAACTCGCCGCGGAAATTCTCGGTGGGCGCAGTCCGGCCACGGTGGCCATTACGAACGTCATGCCAGAAATGCTGACGCTCAATCAGCAGGCTGCTGCCGAGTTGAAGGCCAAGTGGAAGATCTCGCCGGAAATGCTCGCGCGCGCGCGGCTCGTCATCGATGCGAAGGGCGTCGAGCACGAGAAAGCCGCCGCGGTTGTGCCAAATCCCTCGGGAAAGAAGTGGAAGATTGCCGTCGTCAATTACGTCGAATCAGGACCGGTCGAGGAGACGCTGGCCGGTATGAAGGACGCCTGGAAGCGGAGTCCCCTGGAGGAGAAGAAGGATTACGAATTGTCGTACCGCAGCGCGCAGGGGGACATCGCGTCGCTGAGTGGCATTTTTGATGCCGTGCTCACCGAAGGAGCCGACCTCATTGTGCCGGTCTCCACCCCCGCCTTGCAGGCCGCGGTGCAGAAGATTCGCGCGCGGCCGGTCGTATTCACGCTGGTGGCGAACCCGGTGGCAGCCGGGGCGGGCAAGAGCTACTCCGAACATCTTCCCAACGTGACCGGCGTCTCGGTACTCTCCCCTACCGCCGAGGCGCTCACGATGATTCAGAAACATTTCCCCCAATATCGCCGGCTGGGAACGCTCTTTTGCCCGGCCGAAGTCAATTCCGTGGACCTAAAGGAATCGTTCGAAGCCTTATGCAAGAAGCGCGGACTCACGCTCGAGTGTGTCGCGGTCAACGCACCCAGCGAACTGACTGATGCCGCACTGTCCCTCGTGTCGCGTCCGATCGACGCCATCGTGCAAATCTCGGACAACCTCAGCAGCGTGGGCTTCAATGCGATTACGCGGGCCGCACGTCAGAAACAAAAGCCGCTCATTAGCCTCAACAGCACCACGATTCCTCTGGGTGCGCCCATCTCGCTGGGCCGCGACTACCATAACACCGGCGAAGTGACGGTATCGATGATCGAGCGCGTCATCGGAGGCGAAGATCCATCCCAGATGCCGTTCGTTCTTCCGCCAAAGTTGTTTTACAGCGCCAGCCCCGCTAACGCTGCCGCCGTGGGCATGACCTTGCCACCCGCGCTGCTCCAAGAAGTGGACAAAGTAATCGAGTAACCAACGTGGAAATCTCCCGCCACTCCGGCAATAACCTGGTAATCCTACGCCTCAACGGGCGGCTCGACGCCAACTGGTGCAATTCAGTGGAAACCGCGCTCTCCACCGCCGTGCGCAGCGGTGAGCATCGTCTCCAGGTCGACATGGCCAGCGTCAGTTACCTTAGCTCAGCGGGACTGCGGGTCCTGCTCGCCTGCTACAAGCAACTCCGGGCCATCAACGGCCTGTTTGGGGTCATTCGCCCTTCCGCCGCCGTGCGCTCTGTGCTGGAGCTTTCCGGCCTGCAAATGCTCATTGCCTCCGAACTCCCCACGGCCCGTGCGTCGGAGGACACGGGCAGAGAACACAGTTCCGCCAACGCACGGTATCAAGTCTTCACGCTCAATTCCG
>DLVS01000034.1 GCA_003445095.1 Verrucomicrobiales bacterium | reverse complement strand
TTACCGGAGCTTTACCAATTCGAGACATAGCTGGGATTCCTCGTAAATTTACCAGACGTAACAGATCAGCTCCCCGCCGACATTCTGTTTCTGAGCTTCGAGCCCGGACAAAACGCCCTTCGGAGTGGACAATACAGCCACGCCTAATCCGCCGAGGACTCGGGGGACACTCCCGGCACCTACATAGCGTCGGAGTCCCGGCGTGCTGATCTGACGCAAGCCAGTGATCACACTGCGACGGCCTTGATAGCGCAAGCCGACCTTCAATGACTTAATCTTGTCGCCTTCAACTCGAACGTCGTTGAGGTAACCTTCGTCCTTCAATAAACGGACCACGGCTTCTTTCAGCCGAGAATGAGGAATAGTGACTTCCACGTGCTGCGCTTGGCCGGCGTTCCGGATACGAGTTAGCAAATCGGATATAGGATCGTGCATGGGGGCGACGGGTTACCAACTGGCTTTGGTGACACCCGGAATCAAACCGTTAAGCGCAGCCTCACGGAACGTAAGCCGGGACACACCATACTTGCGAATGAAAGCGTGACGTCGCCCGCTGAACTTGCAGCGATTGACCACCCGCACAGGGCTCGCGTTTCGCGGCAACTTCGCGAGTCCCACGAAGTCGCCTTTCGCCTTCAGTTCCGCTCGGAGCGCGGCAAACTTCTTCACTGTGGCGGATTTTCGCTTATTACGTTCGAGCCAGCTTTTCTTGGCCATAACTTCAGTTTTCTAAATCTATTATTTCGAGAATGGCATCCCCATGAACTTCAATAGGTCATAGGCCTCATCGTCGTTGTTCGCGCTCGTGACAATCGTGATGTCCATCCCTTGCTGCCGCTTGATCTTATCGAGCTCGATTTCAGGAAAAATGGTCTGGTCCGGCAAACCCAGAGAGTACGTCCCCCGGCCATCAAACTTTCGGGGGGACACGCCGCGAAAATCGCGAATACGCGGCAACGCGGCGGTAACTAAACGGTCAAAAAACTCGTACATAGTCTCCCGACGCAGCGTCACCTTGCAGCCGACATTCTGCCCTTGCCGCAGCTTGAAGTTGGCGATGCTTTTCTTTGCCTTGGTGACGATCGGTCGGCGCCCCGTGATCAGCCCCAACTCGCGTACGGCCTCTTCGAGAGAGCCCTTTTCGGAATCGGAGCGGACCCCCATGTTGATGACGATCTTCTCGATCTTCGGTACCTGATGCGGGTTGGTGTAACCCCGTTTGGTTTTCAGCGCCGGGATGACCTCTTCGACATATTTGCTGTATAGACGGGGCTTCATATCAACTCATCACCTTAGCGGTTCGCGCCGCGCTTCGACTGACGTCGTTCAAATTCTTCAACCTTCATCACGTTCGACACGTGAATGGGCCCTTCGAGCCACAGCAGACCTCCCTGCGGATTCTGCTGACTCTTGCGGAGATAGTGACGTACCGGCTTCACGAGACGTCGCTTCTCGTCATTGTCTTTGGATCGTTCGTCGCCGCCTTCTAGAACGACTGCACTTCGCTTCGTGAGCATTTGCTTGATCTTGCCGCGCCGACCTTTGGCGGAACCGGCAATGACGACGACATCGTCACCACGGCGGACATGAAATTTTGGTTTAGTTGCGTCACTCATGGCAGCGGGTCCTCTAGATTACCTCGGGGGCAAGCGAGATGATCTTCATAAATTTTTTGTCACGCAGCTCGCGCGCGACGGGGCCAAAGATTCGTGTCCCGCGCGGATTGTTCTCTTTGTCGATTATCACGACCGCGTTCCGATCGAACCGGAGGTAAGACCCATCGGCTCGGCGAATTGGCTGGCGAGTCCGCACGATGACCGCGTTTTGGACTTCACCCTTCTTCACAGTGCCATCGGGAGCTGCCTCCTTAATATGGACTTTGATGACGTCGCCCACGCGAGCGTACCGTTGATTGCGCCCGATGACACCAATAGCCCAGGCCACTTTGGCACCGGTATTGTCAGCGACGTCGAGACTGGAACGAATCTGGAGCATAAGTGTTCTCCCTCAAAGGCGACTCAAGCGGCAGTCTTGACGCTGCCGTCGGGGTTCAAGATTTCGACCAGGCGCCACCGTTTGCTTCGAGACAAGGGGCGGGTCTCCTGGATTCGGACCAGGTCACCGACGCCAGCGATCTCCTGCTCGTCATGCGCATAGAGTTTCTTGTAGGCAGTCACTACCTTTTTGAAACCAGTATGACGGAAGCGGCGTTCGACCCGGACCACAATCGTCTTGGTCATCTTATCGGAGACGACTTCGCCGACGCGTTCTTTGCGGTGGCCGCGTTCTAGAGTTGTTTCAGCCATGGTCATCAAACGTTCTTGGCCTTGTGAGCCAACCGGAGTTGCGACAAGCGAGTTTCACAATGGGCGATTTCCTTGCGGATCTGGCGCATTCGGTGGGACTTCTCCAATCGCGCCGTCGCCTGCTGAATCCGCAAGTGGAATAGTTCTTGACGGAGCTCGCGCCCCTTCGCACCCAGTTCTTGGGGCGTCAAATCCTTAAGAGTTTCAAAAGTCGTCTTGGCCATAGGAATGGTCTTACGTGAGTTTGTGGCGGACGATGAACTTGGTGGAGATCGGCAACTTGTTTGCCGCCAAACGCATCGCTTCGCGGGCGACGCTTTCTGAGACACCGTCGACTTCGAACAAAATGTTGGCCGGCCGAATGACCGCGACCCATGATTCGACGCCGCCTTTGCCCGTCCCCATTCGAACCTCGAGCGGCTTCTTGGTGAAACTCTTGTCCGGGAAAATGCGAATCCAAACTTTGCCGCGCCGCTTCATGAACCGGGTAATGGCCACCCGCGCCGCCTCGATCTGCTTGGTATCCATCCAGCACCTCTCCAACGACTGGAGTCCATATTCGCCGAAGGCGACGCTGTTGCCACGGGAAGCGAGGCCGCGCCGGCTCCCCCGGTGCATCTTGCGGTACTTAACTCGTGCGGGCATCAACGCCATAACTCAGTCTCCTCGAAAATTGGTTACTTGTTGTTAGCGGCCTCTTGTCGGGCACCCGCTACCGCAGGCGACACCGGGGCGGCCTTCAGATCGGACCGCTTCACCTCTCCTTTGCAAATCCAACACTTGACTCCGAGCTTGCCGTAAACGGTGTGCGCCTCGGCGAATCCGTAATCAATATTGGCCCGCAGGGTGTGTAACGGCACTCGCCCCTGGTGATATGTTTCCACGCGCGACAACTCCGCACCGCCCAGACGCCCAGAGCAACGAATCTTGATACCCTCGGCCCCGAATTCCATGGCGATTTGAAGCGCCTTCTTCATGGCGCGGCGAAAGGAAATCCGCCGTTCCAACTGCATCGCCACGCTTTCGGCAACCAACTGCGCATCCGTCTCGGCCTGCTTCACTTCTTGGATGTCCACATAGACATCTTTGCCGGTCAGTTTGGACAATTCCTCCTTGAGCTTGTCGATCTCTGACCCTTTGCGACCGATTACGACTCCAGGACGCGCCGTATAAATGGTTACCCTGCAACGGTTGGCGGCCCGTTCAATATTGATCTTGGGCACGGCCGCCGCTTCGAGCTTTCGCTTGAGGGTGTCGCGAATAATGCGGTCTTCGTGGAGCAACCCACCAAATTCCTTCTTGTTGGAGTACCATTTGGAGCGCCACTCCCGGTTTAACGGGACCCGCAGGCCAATTGGATTGGTTTTCTGACCCATATTATTGCTTTTCGGACAAGATGATTTTGATGTGGCACGACCGCTTGAGGATCGGTCCCGCGGACCCGCGCGCCTTCGGGGTGAAGCGCCGAATGCTTCCCGCGGTTTCCGCGGCCGCTCGGCGAACGATTAGGTTGGCGACCTTGAGCCCATGGTTGTTCTCCGCGTTCGCAATGGCCGACTTCAGTGTCTTCGCCACCACTCGTGCCGACTTGCGAGGAACAAACTGGAGTACCGCGAGCGCCTGTTCTGCGGGCAGCCCTTGCACCTGCCGCACAACCTCCCGCATTTTCTGCGCGGACATGCGGAAATTTTTGGTAATTGCCTGGACTTCCATAGTGGATCCTATTTGGCCTCCGCCTTCGCCGTGTGGGCGCCGTGCTTCTTAAACGTTCGCGTAAAGCTGAACTCACCCAGCTTGTGACCCACCAT
>DLVS01000278.1 GCA_003445095.1 Verrucomicrobiales bacterium | reverse complement strand
CTTTTGTTGCAGGTGCAACAAAAGGTGGTCACACCGATCCGCTGCCTCGCGGGGTACGGCACTGATCACGCGGGCTTCCCGGCGAGCCAACGACCGCTTGCTCGACGGAGCTCTTTTATAAGGAGACATTTCTTCCAACCCCAATGCCATGAAATTGCCGATGCGAGTTGCTCCTTGCTCACTGGCCCTCGTGATCGCCGCCGTGGCGCAAAACACACCGGGTTCCAATCCGGTGGCTGCACTTCCAGCCATTCCCGCCAATCTGGGAGCGCGTGGGCCGGGGACGGCGTAGAGCGCCATCCCTACCGAGGATCCCACCTCGTTATCGATTCGCCCCACCCGGCGTTGGATTCATCAACCCCAGAACCGACGGGTCGGCGGCGGTGCGCCCGTAGGACACGTTGGGGAATTGCTCGCCGAAACTGACAGAATCAAGCAGCTCATTGGAATTTGCGTCGCGATCTACGAGCAGAACCTGCTCGCCTTCCGACGCGAGTTTGAAGTTGGTGTGCAGGCCCGGAGTGTCCGGACCGTTCTCATCCGCCCACACGATCAAATATCCACCCGCGGGGATCTTGGTTTTGTCCGGAAACCGCCATTTGCGCGGGTTGTTTGGGTTGTCGGTCAAATAACAGCCTCCCAAGTCCACTTCTTCGGTGGTCACGTTGCGGAGTTCGATCCAGTCGTCGAATTGCCCCTGCGGATCAGCGATCGTCTTGGTGTTGTCAGCCATCAATTCATTGATGACAACCGGAGGATTGGCTGCCGGCGCGAGGGCGACGCGGTAGCTGTAAGTCTCTTGCTCTGCGCGCGCGGGGGAAAACGCGGCCGCACGAACTGCATCTCCCGAGCGGGCCTCGACGTAATAGTGAATCTTGTGACCGCCGGTAAAGTTGGTGGTCGCCGCGCCGAAGGTTCCGTCTCCCGCACCGCCATCGCCATGGGCGCCATCATCGAACATCGGCGCCACTGAAAACCTGCCGTACGGTTGATCCCGCCAGTACAGCCAAACCGAATCCAAACCGTTAGTGCCATTCGCTCGGACCGTGGCCGTGATCGTTGGAATTTCGCTCGGCGCTGGTGCGACGGCTGGCCCGGTGACCGCAGCGATCCCGGGCGCGAGCGGACGAAGTTCAGCGTGATTAGTCAGAAACTTGTACCGGTTCGTCACCCACGTTCGCAGCGCCCTCAAGTCGTTGGTGTAGGTTACCATCGAATAGTTCTTCTTCGGGTCCTGGGCGATCGCAGCGACCGACACGAGGTGAAACTGCTCGGTCATTGGCGTGAGGACCTCGGGATGGAATCGTTCCGCGAGGACAGTGCGCATGTGCGCGAGGTAGCGCTGACGAAGTTCTTCGATCGGCAGCAGCTTGTAGAGCAGCGGACGGTTTGTACCGGTGGACCCGATCACCGGTGAAAGCGAAACGTCGCCCGCGGCAAAGGCTTCATTGCCGTCATGCTCCACCGGATGAATCCGGCCGCTCTCCGGCTCGTAGTAAAAAGCGTAGTCAGCACCTTTGTTCCAGTAGCTGTCGTCATCGGCGAAAATGTTCTCGATCGCCAAAAACCACAGCCAACGATCCACGGCAAAGACTGTCTCCACTTGGTCACGCAGCTCGGATGCCGGAGTATTATTCAGCACATCGATCGCGTGGACGAGCCGCTCCCAGGCGTTGGTCGAGTTGTCGGACTTCAGTTCGTAATTGGATTTGTAGGAAGACACAGACGCGCCTCGATAGCTAAACGCCGAAGCGCCGCTAGTAAACCCTCCACCTCCCTGGCCACCGCCAATGTTGGGTGCCCGCCACCGATCGCCCTCGTGGCTCGGAAACCATTCGTCGAGCAGGTCGTTGTTCTGCTGGTCCACCATCGAATACACCCCCCAGTAGGCTCCGTTGATGTACAGCTTCGCGAGTGCGCCTTGGGGGCTCGGGGCGTAGGTATTCATCACGGTGAAATATACCGGCTCGCGCATGATCGTTTCGTCGCCAGCCGCATTGTTGAGGTTGATCGCGCGGTAGCCCATGACCCGCGCGTCGGCATCCAAATAGTTAATGTCGAGGTTCACCGACTTCTTGGCTCCACCCATCATGAATGAGGTGTTGCCCTTGTAACGAGCTCCGACGTTGGTCGCGGTAACTCCATTATCCAGGACGAGAACGGTTGGCGTGTTGCTTCCGGTGGTTCGGCCACTGGTGAGGAGAGTCGCCCAGTTCGTGTTGGTGAACGTAAGGTCGATGGTTCGGAGTACGAGCGGATCGAACAGTCCCGTGGTGGGTTGCGCTCGCAAGAAACCGGCCCCGGAAATGAGGGCTTCGGATGGCAACACCTTGGGATCCGCGTCCGAGAACATCGTGCTGATGAAGGGGGCGAGGTCCCAGTTCAGGAGGTCGAAGGACACTTCAAATCGCCACTCGTCGTCCTGGTCACCGATGACCTGGAGGGCCGGACCGTTGGTGGTCGATTGCAGCACGGTCACCGCCGCCTGGCCGCCATTCGCGGCGAGGCTCAGAAGGATCAAAGCAATGTTAATCCGGCGTTTCATGGAAGACTTCCGTTCTGTTAGACCGGTCGACAACCCCTGGCCTCAGCGCATCGACTCAAGAGATCAACCCGTGCGAGCGGCGGCGGAAGTATTGCTTCGAAAGATCGGGGCAGGACCCGGCGGTTACACAAAAAGTCGCCGCGCAATCTGCTACCTCCAAGCGAATGGGAGATTTTCATTTCGCGGTGCCAAGACACGCTCGTTGAGTTAAACTGGTGTGTGGGCCGATTTCGAAATTGTAAAGCGAAGGTAAATTCCAAGCCGCCCAGGACGAGACATCCTTGAAACGGCAGGCCGAACAGCTTGGGCACAAGTCAACAGTTGGCAGCGAGTTCCGTTGGAGGTGCTTCCGTTTTGGACTTGGATGATGGACGGAATTGAACTCTCGTCGGGTCAAGTCATTCTTCCTTATTCACTCTGTCGTCCATCCACCTCAGCGTTCACCTCACGCGCCATTGACGCGCCCATGAACCGTTTTCGTCATCGACGCCACGAGGTTCCATGCTGAGCCACGCCTCAATGCAGCCCCAACCCCACGCCAGCACACGCGTAGCGCCGCCGCGCCTCGGGAGTGCTCTGCAGTCCTGGGGCGTCGCCTGGTTGATCGTGGCAGCACTGAACCTGGCGGGTCCGTTCTGGGGCCAAGCCCAAATTCCGAGCGCCCCCACCAATCAGGTTCTGGCCCTCACGGGCAACGATGGCCATCTGGAATTGCCGAAGGGAATCTTCGATCGACTGACCGCCGCCACGATCGAGGGATGGGTGAAATTCGACCGCTGGGCACCCGCGCGGTTTTTTGACTTTGGTGACCGCGAACAATCGATGGCCGTGGGCACGGTGGACGACCGACCTGATCTGCGCTTCGAAATCTGGGACGCCGACCGGAAGCGTCACACTATATCCGTTGCGGGCATTCTTGCGACAAATCAATGGTGCCACGTGGCGGCAGTATCAGGTCCCAGTGGGATGAAACTGTATTTCAACGGCGAACTCGTGGGCCGCGACAATTTCACGGGAAGTTTTGCCAGCATCGGCAACGGGACCCGAAACCGCCTGGGCCGCGACAATTGGTCCGACGACGACCGTCTACAATTGCCCGACACCGCGGGGCGAATGGATCAAGTCGCCGTGTGGAGTCGCGAGCGGAGCCCGGCTGAAATTCGCCAGAGCATGACCAATCGGCTTTCAGGGAATGAAACCGGGTTGGTGGGGTATTGGGCGTTCGACGACGCCACCGCCCGCGATTCGTCGCCCAATGGCCATCACGGCACACTCGTGGGGAGTGCTCAGATTACTCGCGACCTCCTGCCAGCGCCCGGCGAATTGGTCCGACCGGCGGCAGTCATGGGAACGATTTCTGATCTCGACGGTCAGCCGCTGTCTGGCGCCACCGTTCGACTTTTTCGCGGGAATCAATTCCTCCGGAGCACGGTCGCGAATGTCGCCGGGAAGTATCTGATCTACACGTCGCGCGCCGAAGGACCGTTTGATCTAGCCGCCGAACAATCCGGCCGCGGTGCCTGGAAGTTGGGACTTACAGTTGAGCAGGGGGAGCAACGGCAGCTCGACTGGCGGCTTCCTCCCGCGAATTCTCTTTCGGGAAGTGTCACCGCGCTGGACGGTTCTCCTCTCAGCGGAACGGTGGTGCAAGTGGTCAGCGCTCCCGTCACCAACGGACCAACCCCCGCGTCTCCCACGATCGCCGGATGCGCCTACACTGACCGGCGCGGGAGATTTCGATTCACTCACATGCGGCCCGGTGAGTATCGGGTGCGAATTCAAACACCGGGCCGGTTGATTTATCATTCTGACAACAAGCCCATTGCTCTCAGCGAAGGACTCATCGTAACCAACATCGATTTCCAGACCCGGCCATTTAAGAAAGGGACTTGGCGCACGTTTGATAGCCGAGATGGTTTAAATAGTCTGGGCGTCCGCTGCTTGTACACGGACGCCGACGGAGTCCGCTGGATCGGGACGCGCAATGGCCTATCACGCTTCGATGGAACGGTAATGACCAGTTTTACGACCGAGGACGGACTGGCCGGAAATGACATTGCGGGCTTGGTGCGCGATCCTCATGGAGTCCTCTGGGTGGCGTCGGAAAACGGAGGCTTGAGTCGATCCGACGGGCCGCGATTCGTGGAGGTCGGCCTGGGCATGGATGAGAATGATCGCAAGCTGCACTGTGTTTATGCGGCCGCCGACGGAGCGATCTGGGCGGGCGGCCGCCTTGGGCTTTATCGGATCCAAGGTTCCAAGGTTTCTCGCTACTCGACGAGCAACGGCCTTCCGGCGCGGACGGTGTACAAAATCGCGGGTGGACTCGACGGCCGTCTGTGGCTGGCGACGGATGAAGGACTGATCAGTTTCGACGGCACGCACTTCAGAAACATCCTCCGCGAGGCTGGTCTCGGCTCGTTCGTCGTTGATTCACCGCGCGTGGATCCCACCGGTCGGGTGTGGTTCGGCTCGTGGAGCCGTGGCCTGTGGAGATACGACCCAACCGTCTCGGGCAGTGATTCCCTGCGCAACTGGACGAGCATCGACGGTTTGCCAAGCATGGTCGCTTGGTCGGTAGCGTTCGCGCCGGATGGCGTCGTGTGGATCGCTACGGTGGATGGCGCTTCCCGGTTCGACGGTACTTCGTTCATCAATTTCACTCAGAGCGATGGACTCGCGGACGATCATGTCTCCGTAATTGATCGCGATCCCGACGGTGTTCTGTGGTTCGCCACTCAAGCCGGTTTGACGCGGTATGATCCGACGACAGCGGCCACCTTCACCACCGCGGACGGCCTGCCGGCGAATGCGGTTCGCGGAGCGGTTCGCGATCTCCAAGGAAATCTCTGGTTCGCGACTTCGGGAGGACTCTCTAGGTGGAACGGAAAATCATTCGAGAACTACACCACGCGAGATGGCCTCCCCGCGAATGATATCCGCGCGCTGGCAGTCGGGCCGGACGGGACGCTGTGCCTGGCCACTCCGGGAGGTGTCGGACTCTTCGCTGATGGCGCGTTTGTTTCACTGTCCGCTCCCGCCGAAATGGAGCGCTCCATCGACTGTTTGGCGATTGCCCCGGACGGCACGATTGCCGCTGGCACTTCGTCCGGCGACTTGCTTCGTTGGCGGGATTGGGAAGCTCCCGCGACCGCGGAGACGCAGGGCGACGGACCGCTTCAAAACGTGTCCAGCATCCTTTGCCTATCCAGCAATCGCCTCTGGCTCGGGCTCAACAGCGGTGGGGGAGTCGTTCGAATCGAACCTATTCAGCGCCCGGATGGTTCTGTGGTCGAGCGACGGACTGTCTTCAAATCGGTCAATGGATTGGCCGATGATTATGGCCTCGCCCTCAAGCTCGACCGTGCGGGCAACCTCTGGATTGGAGGAGCCAGCGGAGTGTCTCGCTACAACGGAACTCGATTTAGGCTATTCAACCGGCGCAATCAAGGAGGCGGGGAAACCGTCAACGTCTTGTATGAGGACGACCGAAATGTCCTCTGGGTGGCCAAGCGGACTGGCATTCGATTCTTTGACGGGACCAATTGGTCGGGCTTGGACGAACGCGATGGATTGCCCGCCAACGATGTCCACGCGGTCGTGCAGGATGCAGACGGCGCGATGTGGTTTGGGAGCGAGCGGGGAGTCACTCGGTATCGTCGCGATCAGCGGGTTCCCCCGACCCCCGAGATCACGATCCAAAGCGACCGCGGGCGAGAATCGTCCGGACAGGCGGTGGCCCTAACCACCGGACACCGCGCGACCTTCCAGTGGCGATTGGCGGAATTTCGGACTCGCCCCGAAGATCGACTGTTCCGCTGGCAACTGATCAGCGGGCCTAGCCCCCAAGACGGACAAACGCTACCCGATAATTGGACCGTCGCGGAACCGATTCGGGCCTTGGAGTGGTCCACCAACCGGCCGGGTGACTATCGATTCGCGCTCCAGTTCATTGATCGCGATTTGAATTATTCTCATTCGGCAGTCTTGCCGTTGGCACTGGTTCCACCCTGGTACCGCAATGCCTGGATCATGGCGCCGCTCATTCTACTCAACAGCAGCCTCCTGGTCTGGGCGATTTCGGCCCGCACGTTGTATGTCCGCAATCGCCATGAGGCACTGCGCCTCCGCGAGGAGCTTTTCGTCCAGGAACAATCGGCGCGGCGCGCCCTCGAAGCGGAAGTCGAAGAGCGCAAGAAAGCCGAGAGCGAACTCAAGCAAGCCAAGGAAGCCGCGGAAATTGCCAACAACACGAAGAGCAAGTTTCTCGCAAACGTGAGCCACGAACTGCGCACGCCGCTGAATGCCATCATTGGTTACAGCGAACTGCTCGAAGAAGAAGCCGTCGATCGGGGCGCCGCCGCGATGGTTCCCGATTTGCGCAAGATTCACGGCTCCGCCAAACACCAGCTCGCCCTCATCAACGACATTCTGGATTTGTCGAAGATCGAGGCGGGAAAGATGACGCTGTATCTGGAGCAGTTCGCCGTGGCGCCGCTGGTGCAAAACGTCGCCGCGATGGTGCGACCGTTAGTCACCAAGAACGGCAATCAATTGGTCGTCGAATGCCCCACCGATTCGGGGTCCATCCGGGCCGACCAAACCAAGCTGCGCCAGATCCTGTTCAACCTTTTGAGTAACTCGAGCAAGTTCACCGAACACGGAGTAATCGCACTCCGGGTCACTCGCGAAGATAAGCCCAACTCCACGCCCAATACGGATTCCTCGCTCATCAGTACCGAGGCCGCTTCCGGGATAGCATTCCCGCGCATGATCTTCCGAGTCAGCGACACGGGCATTGGGATGACACCCGAGCAGTTGGGCCGCCTGTTCGGAACATTTGAGCAAGGAGACGCGTCAACGACGAAGAAGTATGGTGGCACCGGCCTCGGCCTCGCGATTTCTCGGAAATTCTGCCGCTTAATGGGCGGAGACGTGGTGGTCACCAGTTCTCTCGGACAGGGTTCAACGTTCACCGTTCTTCTCCCGACCGAATGCGTTGAGGTACAGGATTCCGCGAATCTCGCTTGAGGCACAGGGGCGATGAACCAGTCAAACAGTACGGATGGGGTGCTGCGTTTTCCTCGGACCGGGAGGAGCTCCGGGCCGGCCTTTTGTTGAGGCGCTTCGAATTCTTCCATCACATCACCGCAAAAAGCCGCGCCTGGGGCGCGGGGTCGCCGCGGCGCAGCAGCCCTACCACTAAACGCCTTTTCTGGCTCTACACTCTACCCTCCACTGCGCTCCGTAATCCGCCCGGTGAGGAAGAGCGTGGGCAAACTGCCCAGTCCTTTGATCGGGATCGGGCCGCGAGGCTCGAACGAGTACCTCCCTTGCAGGCGATCCGCAACGGCCGTAGTCACCTGAATTTTTCCCGGAATGCCGTGCGATTCCATTCGGCTCGCCGTGTTCACCGTGTCGCCCCATAGATCGTAGCTAAACCGGTGGCGGCCGATCACCCCCGCGACGACTGGACCCGTGTGCAGGCCGATCCGCAGGCGAATCGAATGTTTGGTACGCGACGCCACACCCTCGATGAACTCCAACATCTCCAACGCCAATTGCGCCGCTGCTTCCACGTGATCGGGTCGCGGCCGCGGAACTCCGCTCGCCGCCATCCAAGCGTCACCGATCGTTTTAATCTTCTCAATCCCGTGTAGATCGGCCAGCCGGTCGAATCCGCTGAACATATCGTCCAACAAGCGAACCGTTTCCGACGCAGACAACGTCGCCGCGAGTTGGGTGAATCCCGCCAGGTCGGCAAACAACACCGTAGCTTCGTCCAAGGCATCCACGATGCTGCTTTCGCCCTGCTTAAGTCGATCGGCGACGGGCGCGGGCAAAATGCTGAGCAGCAGTTTTTCCGAACGGGCCTGCTCCTCCTGCACTTGAATGGCGAGCGCGCGTTCTTGGTCGAGGAGCCGCTTCTTGTCCAAACACGCCGCAATGCGCGCCCGGAGCAATACGGGGTTGAAGGGCTTGGTGAGGTAATCATCGGCGCCCGCCTCGATACAGCGGGCGATGCCGCCCCCCAAGTCGAACCCCGAGATGATAATGACCGGAATATCACACAAAACCGAGTCGCTTTTGAGTTTCAGCAACACTTGGTAGCCATCGAGCCCCGGCATCAAGATGTCGAGCAGCGCCAGGTCGAACGTCTCACTTCGGAGTCGCTGCAACGCCTCCAAGCCATTGCCCACGACGCTGACCGTGTACCCGTTGCGCTCCAAACAGCGGGTCAAGATATCGCGATTCGCTGGATCATCATCGGCCACCAAGAGACGACCTCCCTCAGTCGCATACGGGATCGCGGCCGCTGGAGGCGTCACGAATGAGATCGCCGGCCGGAGCACAGGCGTCGGCTGACTCTCAACCTTCGGCACCGAATCGTTGAGGGGAATGAGCAGCTCTTCCATCAACGAGAGCCACGTCTTCGCCGCCTCGTGAATCCGTCGGAGGTCGGGAAC
>DLVS01000151.1 GCA_003445095.1 Verrucomicrobiales bacterium | reverse complement strand
CGGCGTTTCGCTCCGTTGGGATTGCAGTCACTGCGCGCGCCGAAACCATCGGGTTGGCGGATTTTGTGGCGCTGACTCGAGAACTTGAACCGAAGTAGGGCTCTGTTCCGTGCCAGATATCGTTGGTGAACGAAGCGGGCGGACGAGGCCATCCGCGCTCCGCCCGTGCCGACGGACTTCCTATGGCGCAACCGGCTTCATTTCGCCCCACGGCCTGCTTCGAGCGCGGCTACTTTGGCTAGCCGACGAGCATGCCGCTCGGCACCGCTGAATCGTGAGGCCACGAAGGTTTGCACCAAATCCCAAGCCACCTCCGGCCCGACCGTGCGGCCGCCCATACAGAGGATGTTCATATGGTCATCCTCGACTCCTTGGCGCGCGGAGAAATGGTCGTGGATCAAGGCGGCGCGAATTCCGACCACCTTGTTTGCGCACACCGCCGCGCCCACGCCACTGCCACAAATCGCGATGCCCCGCTCCACTTTTCCTGACACCACGGCACGCGCCAACGGCACCACATAATCCGGATAGTCATCGCCGGAATCGAGCGTCGTCGCGCCGAAGTCAGTGACTTCATGTCCCGCCGTTCGCAGGCGGTTCAACACGTCTTCCTTCAAGGCAAACCCGCCATGATCCGTGGCAATTCCTAGTTTCATCGCATGCTGGATTTCAAGTCGTCGCGGCAGTTCCCGCGGCTTCGGCATCGGCAATCACGAGGGCCTGCGCCTGGTTAACGCGGCCGGAAGGAATGCTCGGATCCGCCGCCAACAGTCGCTGGAGCATCTCTCTTTTCTCCGCACCGGTCACGACCCAGAGAATTCCTCGGGCGCGATTCAGAACCGGATAGGTCAGCGTCATCCGCTGGCGCTTTTGGTAGAATCCGGTCAAACCGACGTCAGCGTCGGTTATCGCGCAGACCGGGTCACCAGGAACAAGCGAGGCCGTGTGACCGTCGGGACCCATTCCCAAGTGAACGAGGTCCAAGACCGGCGGAGTCCCGGCCAAGGAATGCAATGTCTTCGCGTAGCTGGCCGCCGCCGCAACGGAATCGGACCCTTCGACCGGCATCGCGTGAATCTGCTCGGGTGGCAAGGGCGCGTGGGAAAGCAGACTTTCCCGAAGGTGAGTCAAGTTGCGGTCCGGGTCGCCCGCCGGCGCGATGCGTTCATCTACTTGAAAGACGTGAACGCTCGACCACGGAACGGTCTCGTTCGCCAACGCGCGCAACATCTGCCACGGCGTTCGTCCACCGCTTACTGCGATCGTGAATTTTCCGCGCGCACTGACCGCGGCGCGAGCTTCGGAGGCGATGATTCGGGCGGCTTCCTGAGCCACACCATCAGCATTGGCAACGACCTGAACTTTCATGCTTTCGCCTTCATCTTGCGGTAACGACGAATGAGGCTGTTGGTGGAACTGTCGTGTTCCAGTTTCGGCGGCGTCTTGCTCTCCAATTCCGGAATGATCTTTTGAGCCAAGGCCTTTCCCAACTCCACGCCCCATTGGTCAAATGAGTTGATCCCCCAGATCGCGCCTTGGGTGAAAACGCTGTGTTCATACAGGGCCACCAACTTGCCGAGCACTTCTGGAGTCAACCGATTCGCCAGAATTGTGTTGGACGGCCGGTTGCCTTCGAAAACGCGATGCGGCACCAATTCCTTGGCCGTGCCTTCGGCTTCGACTTGCTCCGGCGTCTTGCCAAACGCCAGCGCCTCGGTCTGGGCAAAGACATTGGCGAGGAGCATATCGTGATGGCGCCCCAGCGGAGTCAGCGCGTGCGCGAACGCGATGAAATCACACGGAATGAGCCGCGAACCTTGGTGAATCAGTTGATAGAACGAATGCTGGCCGTTCGTGCCAGGTTCGCCCCAATAGATCGCGCCCGTGTCGTAGTTCACTCGTCGGCCATCCAGTGTTACCGACTTGCCGTTGCTCTCCATTGTCAACTGCTGGAGGTACGCCGGGAATCGCTTGAGATAGTTTTCGTAGGGCAAAACGGCCACGGTTTGCGCGCCGAAGAAGCCGCCATACCACACGGACAACAGACCCAAAAGCACCGGCAGGTTCTTCTCGAGAGGCGCGGTTCGGAAATGCTCATCCATCGCGTGGAATCCGGCGAGCAGCGCGCGAAATTTGCTGGGGCCGACCGCGAGCATCGTCGAAAGCCCAATCGCAGAATCCATGGAGTACCGCCCGCCGACCCAGTCCCAAAAGCCAAACATGTTGGCGGTATCAATGCCAAAGGCAGACACCTTTTCCGCATTGGTCGAGACGGCGACAAAGTGTTTGGCCACCGCTTTTTCGTTGCCTCCCAGCCCTCGGACCAACCAATCCCGCGCGCTTTGGGCATTGGTCATCGTTTCCAAGGTGGTAAAGGTCTTCGACGAGACGATAAATAGGGTTTCCGCTGGGTTCAGGTCATGGGTCGCCTGGACGAAATCGATGCCATCCACGTTCGAGACGAAGCGAAAGGTCAGACTTCGTTCGCTGTAATGGCGCAGCGCTTCGTAGGCCATCACCGGTCCCAGATCGGAACCGCCGATGCCGATGTTCACCACGTTGCGAATTCGCTTTCCGGTTTGGCCCTTCCACGTGCCGGAGCGAACCCGCTCACAGAACGCTTCCATTTTGTCCAAAACCTCGTGGACGTCGGGCACCACGTTTTTGCCGTCCACCATAATCGATGCCTTTTTGGGTGCCCGCAGGGCAACATGTAGCACCGCGCGGTTTTCGGTGACGTTAATCTTGTCGCCGCGGAACATAGCGTCGCGACGCTCGGGCACTCCCGCTTCCTGCGCCAACTGAACTAGGAGCTTGAGCGTCTCGTCCGTGATGCGGTTCTT
>DLVS01000152.1 GCA_003445095.1 Verrucomicrobiales bacterium | reverse complement strand
GCGCCCAGATGAACGACTTGATTCGTCCGCCCGGGAAATTCTTCACAGCGAGCGGCTCGACAGTCCAACGCGCGCCCGCGGAACTGCCCGAAGGAATGGTGGCAATGAGGAGCGTGCCGTCCGCGATGCCCATGCTGCGTGACCAGTCGGCGAAGACGTATTTGCCCACGAGCGCCGGAATGGACTTTCCGCAGGCGCTCAGCGTGGTCCCATTTTTGCGGAGCGTTCGTTCTCAACGGCGCGCTGTAGACAACGTAGAATTTTCCGTTCGACCGGGACTGCGGATGCAGCGCCAACCCAAGGAGCCCGCGCTCTTCCATGCCCTGGTTGATCGCCACCAGGTTGGGGCGCAGATCCAGGAAAAGCGACTCAGCACGGTTTCCGTCGCGGTCCAACAAATGGATGACCCCGCTCTGCTCAGCAAGCAGCATGCGCCCGGAGCCATCCGGAGTGGGAACTAGCGCCATCGGCGCCCCGGTTCCTTCGGTGATCAGTTTGAGGCCGATTGTGGGAGCAGCATTTGTCTCTGCAACGGCACGAGGCCAAGACGCGGTAAGCGCAAACGCAACGAGCAGAATGCCGACGCGAATGGGGCGGATCATGCGGAGGCGGGAGGTGGAGCGATGGTTCATCAGGGGAATTTCGTTCGGGAATAACTCGTACTGGGCCGACCACTTCACTGGGACCGCCTTAACAACCCATATCGGCGTCCGGAGCGTATCGAGATTCGGCGGGATGTCCGCGGCCACTTGTTCCTTCAGCCGCGATATCGCGAAAAAGCTCCCGCACACCCCGCAGGAGCAGCGGAAGGAACCGCTGCTGCACGGCATTCTTCCCCTCTAAATGGTACCATGAAACGAGTGACATCGATCAGGCTACGAAGGTACTTCCGATCAACCGCGATTTTTGGACAAACAAATTCGGTAAGCATCGATTTTGTTCCCCAGAGTCGGGTTTCCTTGGCCGGACATTGTCGGGTCGTACCTGAATCCGCCGGACCAAACTCGCGCGGTGGTCAGGTGCGTGGACGAAAAGAGCCAAGTTCAGGCCCTGGATCGAAGCCAACCGGTGCCGCCGATGCGACCCGGGAGCAGAGCACCGGACCCATGACTACCGGCACGGAACCACCTCGCTTTATCGTTCCTCGAGGAGCACTTCGTTTATCTATCGGCCCCCGTAAGAACAAGTGGGTTCGGCTTGTAAAAAATGGAATCGAGCGCGTCCGTCGGGTTTTCGGATCGCGCGGAGACGCAGAGGGCGGAGAGAGGAAGTTGCCCCTTTCTGGTCCTCTGCGGCTCTGCGCCTCTGCGTGAGTTGGTTTCTTTCATTCGGTGATCGCCTGGTCGCGCCCCAGCGGGAAAATCATAAACTGGCCTGCATACGGCTCAGTAATCAACGCGAACTCGCACATGCCGCGCCGCCAGCTCTGCCATTGTTGGCCGTGTCGGGTGAAACGTAAAAGTGGCTGTTGAAGCCGGCCTGCTTGTGCGCTTCGACGTTAGCGTTGGGATCACCGCCGCGATTGTTGCCCAGTTCGCGGTCCATTCGACCCATGCCTTGACCTACCCTGAAGTTCGTAAGACGGTAAGTCATCATCGCCACCCTTTCCACCAAAGGACAGATTGTCTTGCCGAAACAGGCCCGGGCGCGCCTGCAGCTTCGGCCGGGGGCTAGGCTGCAATGCCGAATTGACCGGGGCTCGATCGTTCTGACTCCAGAATCGGGTTCAATGGAACGGCCGCAGCTCGTGCGGGATGCCAAGACGGATCTCATGGTCACGAAATCGCCCGCGCACGTCATCGTCACGACCGCCGATGTTCGGGCGGCTCTGGCTGATTTCCCATAATTTCCCATAAGGTACCTGCTCGACGTCAATGTCCTGGTCGCCCTGGCCCATACCGGTCACGCGCTCCACCGCCGGGTGGCAAACTGGTACGCTTCCATCGCGGCGTCGGCTGCCGGGCTTCACACCTGTGCGATCACCGAGCCTGCGTTCGTGCGCGTTTCGGTGAGTGCCGCCCAAACGGCCTTGGATGCCCTGAAATCGTCCTCGCGGGTCCGCTTCGAGATCATCTCCGATGATCTCGGCGCGTCCCAGTTGCCCGCTTTCGTGAAGACGCCGTCCACCATTACCTGACGGGCACCTCATTGAGCTGGCCAGGAAGCATTCGGTTCAGCTTGTGACCCTGGATACAAGAATTCCCGGGGCGTTCCAGATCGGGTTGAAATCTGACGGGTGCCCCCGCCGCGCCCTTCGCCCTGTTGAGGCTGACGGTGCGTGAATCCATCCGGGACTCGCTGACGTTGAACACGTGTAGCGATGACCTGGAATCCCTCTTCAGAACGACCGGCACAGTCGCCTATCGATATGCCGAATGCGCTAGAGCGCTTTGTAGCTGGCGGTGACGGTTCGTCTCGCTTGGCTGGCGAGGTGCGCTATGTCCTCGCGGCGATAATAATAACCTTCGGCCAAACCGCGCCGATCCTTTGGCAATTTCCCCAAACATCTTTCCAGCCGTCGGAGCGGGGCTTCCAGTTCGGTGCGCAACCCTTCGCGCCGCCGTGCCCATTCTTCGGCCAATTCGCCGTCGAGCAGCGCGCGCCATTCTGATGCCTGATGTCACTCTATCCATTGCCAGTCTTTGTTCAGGGCGAAGCGCCCCCACGGGGTGAAGGGCTAAGCCGGATTGTACGCGTCGAACTTCTCCCACAGCGCCAGCGCGGTTTGCTGCACGATATCCCCGGCGTCGGCAACATTCGGAACTAAAGCCGCCACATAACGAAAGACATCCCGTTCACTGCGGAGAAACAACGACAGAAACCGCTGCTGATCGGCCGCGCGTTCGAAGTCTTGTTCCGGCGAATCCATAACCATCGAAGAAATCACCCCTGCTTCCGACAATCCTGGCTCTTGGGACAGGAAATCATATGGCCATGAACATTCTAATGTTTGTCCGAAACGGCGGGGTTCGCGAGGAAAGGTTCCGATGGAGCAACGCGCCACCTCCGCCTCCGTCGCTCGTTCTCTTGGAGCAAAGCCACGAGCGAATTGGGTTCACCGCCATGGGGCTGGATAGTTGGCCCGCCCGTCTATTCCTTACCCCTTTAATCGGGGCATTTCGCGCAGGGTGAACAGTTCATTCTTGGACGCTTAGTCTGAAACACTCCTAGATCTTTGGCATCTTCGGCGCTGAATCTCTAAACACGCTACCGTCACCGAGATGGCCGTTAAGCCAGCAGCAGTAGTCCACGGTTCGGGCACAGACTGCCTGTCGATGAATGCCCAGCCGTAATCTGTCCACACGTGATAAGCTGGCGAATTCGTGCTATTCACGTTCATTTCGAGAGAGCCCCACGGCGCTTGAACCGAAATAGGATCAAAGAATAGCACTCGTCCATCAAGGTCATTAAATGGATCAAGAGTGCCAACGAGGAATCCATCCGTCCACGAACTCGAGAAGTGTATGAAGTCCGAATCAAGCCACGCTACCTCGCTGACGCCATTACCGCTAGGAAGCCACACATCATTTATAAAACTCACATCGCTCAAATACACGTGTCTGCCTTCTGTTGGGCCAATGTAATCGACAGCTAACTCGTAGACGGGATAATCTCCCGTTCGAAACACCAAACTGGCGTGAGATTGATCAGCACTGGTGAGTCCATCAAAATCGAGAGATAGGTCCACCAAATGCACGATGTTAGGGTTTAGCTCGGATACCCAGAGCCGATTGATTGAGAAAGAAATGGTCCCAGCTTGGGAGCGAAGGTCAGGCATGACCAATAGCGAAGCCGCCATAATCGCCCTTGTGACGCTTTCGCTCAATGCATGCTTCATAGAACTCATAATCTACTTATCGCAAGGACCTGCTTTCCAGCTTTTGCTAAAAGCGCGCCCTATTTTGGCAAGCGTAGGTCGGGCCGACGCGGACATAGCATCTATCGAAGGGCCGAGGGGATTTGCAGGCCAATGGAAATCAACGGTGCGCTTTGTTCGATGCACCCTGATTAGGTCGTGATTTTCGACCGTGTCGCAGGCGTGGATTGAGCGGTCCCCCGCGTCAATTCGGCGGGTTGGGTCGTTCGAGGACGCTGCTGAGCGGGCGGCGATCAGGAAGTTCAACCGCCCTGATCAAGTTAGGTTTCTGGTTTTGAAATTTCGGTACTCCGTGGCGCGGGGGTGGGGGCCAGGATTTCAGAATCGCGGTTGGCAACGGCCGCTGGACAGAGCACGCTCAAAATTGTGCCTCACGATCCGGCGGATGAATGGCGGGATTGGTTCCAGTTGGAACCGCTGGAGCGCTGGCGTGAGAGCATGAGGTTATGGACGCAGTATCTCGCCCAAGGAGGCAGCCTTGACCCCGAACCCGATTCACAAAGTCCTTTCGACTTTCCGGAGCTGCGGGGTGCGCGCCCTGTTGATGGACGGTCAGGCTTGCGTGTTCTACGGCGCGACGGGCATGGGGCACTTTCTCCAAGTTTCGAGCCAGTTCGCTTTCCGTTTGATGCGACGAAAGACAATGGCGTCCTCATCCGCATCGAATTGCAGCGCCATCACCGATTCCAACAGCGGCGCCGAAGTGTTCAGCTTTGTGATGG
>DLVS01000630.1 GCA_003445095.1 Verrucomicrobiales bacterium | reverse complement strand
CCAAAGGCAATTAAAATAGATCACTTTCCGCGCAAGCTGCAAGTAGTTAAGGATGCACAAATAAAAATTCACATACTCGGTACAGCTCCATACAAAGGCACAGATAACGCTATGCAGGATGCAGCAATAGCAAAGCATCAAAAGATGATCGACGATGTACAATTGATTTTAAACGGCTGGCAAATGCGAGATACAAACGGAAGTCTGATGTGCAGCCAGTTTGGGTACGGGAAATTCGCTGGGCATATTCGGGTTGAGATGTCGCGGACAGTCAGAACCCGTCAACGGCTGGTGTGCCATCTTCTCTTGAAGAGTGATCAACGCATGAAGAAGTGCTTCGGGACGGGGCGGGCAACCAGGAATATGGATGTCGACCGGCAAATAGCGATCAATGCCCTTGAGCACATTGTAACCTTGTTTAAACGGCCCCCCCGAAATCGCGCAAGCGCCCATCGCGATAACGTACTTCGGCTCGGGCATTTGGTTGTAAAGCCGGACCACTTGCGGAGCCATTTTCTTAGTGACCGTACCGGCCACAATCATGAGGTCAGCCTGGCGGGGCGATGGTCGAAACACCTCGGAACCGAACCGCGAAATGTCGAAGCGGGCCATGCTGGCAGCCATCATTTCGATCGCGCAGCAAGCGAGACCGAAGGAAAGTGGCCAGACCGAATTGCTGCGCCCCCAGTTGTACAGTTCCTGCAACGACGTCACGAACACCCCTTGTTTAGCGAGTTCGCTCTTGAGTCGTTCGTCGATCATGGTTGCGCAACAGTGGTCAGTCGCCGGCAGAAAGCTAGTTCGACAAGTTCAACTCCAAGTTAGCAGCCCCTTCATCCACGCCCAGGCCAGCCCTTCCAGGAGCAGCAGGACGAACAGCAACATCGCGATCACGGCGCCGACGGGAAGGTTGAGGAAGGCGACCGCGAAGGGAAATAGGAACACGATCTCGACATCGAACACCAGAAACAGCAGGCCGTAGAGGTAATAGCCGGAACGAAAGCGCACGAGCGGGTCACCTGAGGTGGCGAGACCGCATTCGTAAGTGGCGTTTTTTTCCAGACCTGGCTTGGCAGGCGAAAACGCGCGAGCCCAGAGCCGAGCCAGAATCAATGGCACCAGCGGAAAGGCGAGCGCCACGGCGAAAAACACCGCTAGGAAAACGTACGGTTGTTCGTCCGGTCGCATGAAGTTTCGCTGCCGGCCCAGAGTACGACCAGCCGCCGAGCTAATCCAATCCGGAAGTTGAAGTTCGACCGTGGTTCATGGATTTCGAAATCATGGAGGCGCTTCGAGGGATGGACTTGGTGTGACTACCTGCCGGCGCCGATGGAGGGCTACCGCAAGACACGGCGCTCAAAGTCTGTCGGCGCCCACCGGCGTTTCGAGCCCTGATTACTAATCAGGCCGCGTGTGGTCGCTCGAGGCGGGTGCTTCCTCCACTTCTGAAGGGCGTCGCTGCAACAACACGCGGCTGACTCGCAGGCCATCCAATTCTTCAACGGAAAGTTCGTACGCACCCAGCACCAGACGGTCCGAGCGTTTGGGAAACCTTCCCAAACGTTTGGTGATCCACCCGTTGATGGTGGTCGCGTTCTCGGTGTCCAAAGATTCGCCGGTCAGCTCGGCCAGTTCGAAGAGCGGCAGCGAGGCATCAAGCTCCCAGGCCTGGTCTCCTCGGCGAGTTAGCCTAGGCTTTTCGTGATCAAACTCGTCTTGAATTTGGCCGACCACCTCCTCCACGACGTTTTCCAGCGTCGCCATGCCGACCGTGCTTCCATACTCATCGACCACGAACGCAAAATGTGATCGGCGATCGAGAAACAGTTGGAGCAAACGTTCTAGCCGTGCGGTTTCGGGAACGAAAATGAGCTTCCGCGCGACTGGTTGGAGGTCAGCGCCCCTCGTCGCGGAATCGCGACGACTAAACAGATCTTTGAAATGAACGACCCCCAGGGTGTGATCGAGATTGCCATCTTCGCAAAGAGGGAAACGCGAATACCGACTACGCTCCGCAATCTCCAGACAGGCGGCGATTGAATCCTGGGTGCTGAGCGACGTGATTTCACGACGCGGACGCATCACTTCTGCGACGACGCGGCGGCGAAGATCCAGGGCATTCAGCACGAGATTTCGGCCGAAGTCGGCGGTGTGGGGCTCGCCTCCTGCCGACAACAGCATGAACCGCAACTCTTCCGGTGAATGGCGGGGCTCGTGGTCGAGGGCCTCAACGCCTAACTTGCGCGCTAGCCAGAGCGCGGCGCCGTTGACGATCCAGATGAATGGGCGGGCGAGTCGATACCACCAGGTGAGGGGTTGGCCGAGCGTCAGTACCACTGTTTCGGTCTTATTAATTGCGAGCGCCTTCGGCAAGGCCTCGCCAAAAATCATCAGGACAAAGGACATCACCACAAAGCCCAGGCCGATGAGCACCCCGTAAGCCCAATGCTTCGGCGGAAGCCCCAGTGCCTGCAGCAATGGAGCGGCAAAGACTTCCACCATGGGCTCTACATAACGGCCCAGTCCCATCCCGGCGAGAGTGATGCCGAGTTGGGTCGCGGTGATCGCCGCGTTGAGGTTGCGCTTGAGGCGCACTGCGGTCGCCGCGCCTCGGCGACGTTGCGCGGCGAGGGCCGCGAGTTGGGTTTCGCGAACCTTGACCAGCGCGAGCTCCGCCGCCACGAAGAATCCGTTGAGCAGGACCAGCATGGCCGCCACGAACAGCTTCCAGGCGACCGTCATCAGAAAGGCCACACTCATAGGGCCACTTCTCCAAAGACCCCACTCAACACATCGGACAAGGTGACAAAACCCCGCTCGCGGCGAGTGGCATCCACGACAATAGCGAACGGCATTCCGCCGCGCTGGAGGCGACGCAACGCATCTTCGAGACGCAGCGTTTCTTCGAGGAACAAGGCGGGTAGCAAGTATTCTCCCACGGTGGTGCGACCCGACGCAGGGTCGTCATAAAGGACATTCTTGAGGCTGACGACGCCGACGATGCGTGCGTCCTCGCGACCGGACCCCCAGACGGGCAACCGGGTGTGTCCTTGTTCTCGGCAAATCCGGAGGAGGTCGGTGACCAGTGTCGTCACGTTGACGGAGTCCGCGAGCGAGAGCGGACGAGCGATTTGGCCAACGGTGCGATATTGAAGCTCGAGAACGCGGTGGATTAATGTGCGTTCAGTGGTGGACAAGCCAGAACCGGAATCCAATACCAGCGCACGGAGCTCGTCGCGATTACCGAATAACTGCGCGGGTGCGGCTCGACCGCCGGTCCATTGCAACAGCATTGCGGCGAAGCCCTCGACCAGGGCGACCACTGGCGACAAAGCGCCATGCACCACTCGAAACGGCCAAACGAACCGAAGCGCCAGACGATTGGGGAACATACGGCACAAGGCTTTGGGGAGGAAGTCCACGATGACATTCAACACCACGGCCGCGAGGGCGAGCACTAACCAAAACACCGCCGGGCGGTGGCTGAATTGGCCCGCGGCCCAAGCCACCACCAAAGTCACGACAACAAAATTTGCGAGCGTGTTTCCTACGAGAATCGTCCAAAGAAAATTCTCCGGCCGATCGAGATAGCGCTGCAAGACTCGAGCACCCGCGCGGTTCTCCCGAACCCACTGGCGGATACGCAGTCGGCTCAACGCCATGGCCGCTGCTTCTTGGCCCGACAGAAAGGCCGACAGGCACAACGCAAATCCCAGCGCGATCAGTTGGAGATTCGCCTGGCTCATACCCCACCTCCTTCACGCTGAATCGCCAGCTCTCGCACCCGCCGTTCGTCCGCGGCCTTCACCGTGAACCGCAAGCCACGGTACGTAACCGACTCACCCACCTCGGGGACGACTTCACAGAGCTTCACTACCAGTCCTCCCAGCGTGTCTACATCGTCGTCGCTGCCGAGAGGCCGATGCTCACGCGCAAAATCATCCAACCGCATCGCGCCGCTTGCCCGCCAACGACCGGGCCCCAGTTGTTCCATCACGAATCCTTCAGGCTCACCTTCACCCCGGATTGGACCCACGACCGCTTCGAGAATGTCTTCGGAAGGGCGTCGTGCAGGG
>DLVS01000281.1 GCA_003445095.1 Verrucomicrobiales bacterium | reverse complement strand
GCGGAATTGGCAGACGCGCTAGATTCAGGTTCTAGTGAGTAACATCGTGCAGGTTCAAGTCCTGCCGGGCGCACCAAATTGAGTTTCGTTCGGAATCGGAAGTTGGGCATTCGGCCGCGACGGTGATTTGGGTCGGTCGAGTCCGCGAGATTCTGACCTCGATGGAACGGGTCTCCACGGATCAGCATTTCGGCGACTTGCGCTTTTTGCCGAGCGTGCCGCGTGCTTCCATTTTTTTGATTTGATCGGGCGCGAACGGAATTTTGCACGCCCCAACCAGATTTACAGAGATCGGGCCGATCTTCTCGGCCGCCGCGATGGCGACCTTGCTTAATGGTTTGATATAAGCGCCAACGGCAATGAGGAAATTGTTCATCGCGCACTTCACCCGATTGGGCTGCTGGTGGATCGACTTGGCCACGCGTTGCAAGAGTGACCGAATCTCGGGGAGGTCGAGGTCCGTGTCTTCTTTGGTGGCGACCAGACTGCCGTAGGTCCCCCAGCCGCCCGACGCAATAGCTTCGTCCTTAGATTCGATCCATTTCAGAGCCATCTCGCGGCCATGCGGACTGGCGGCCGCCACCCAGGGAACCGTATATTCGGCGACCCATTCGGAAGTGGCATTCTCGATCCACTTTTGCAGGTCCTTCTTAGTCATCTTCGCGTCGTCGGCGATCAAACCGGCCAGGTACATCGCGTCGGCGATGCCGGTGTCGTAAAGCTCCAGCGCCAGCGCGTAGTCCAACTTGATGCGCTTCTTGATCTTCTTCAGGTCCTCGACCTTGACGCCGAGGCACGGCTCCTTGGCCCCATGGGTAAGCCACATTTTCTTGGTCTTCGCGGTCCCGAGCTTCTTGAGTTCTCCGACGATCTCGGCAGCAGTCATATCCGAGATTTCTTCCTCCGTTGACGGTCCGTCGAGCTCAAAGCTCGCGAGACAATTCCATCTCCATCCAGTTCAGTTCACTCCTTCACTCGACCCTCAGCTCGCTCAACACAGTGCAGAGTTCCCCGACCGCGCGGTGCCGGACTACCGCGCCCAATCGACTCCGACGGACAGCATCGCGCCGAAGCGATTCTTGTAGAACAACTGCCGATTTTTCAGACCGAACTCGTGCACGAGTTTGGTTAACTTCACGTCAAAACAACAATACTCGGCGATTTCCGCCATCTTGCCTTGCTTGAACCACTCGAGCGCTTGCATCCCCTCGCCGGTCTTGGTCAGACCGAAAGTCGCTTCGGCAATCGCCTCAAGCCCCAGCCGATGTCCCAAGCGCTCTTTCAAGTCCACCATCAGATCGAGACTGGGAAGTTGAGTGAGGTCGAACGCCGTATAACCATGTAGGACTTCG
Organism: Verrucomicrobiales bacterium; assembly: GCA_003445095.1. Taxonomy (GTDB): domain Bacteria; phylum Verrucomicrobiota; class Verrucomicrobiia; order Limisphaerales; family UBA9464; genus UBA9464. The sequence continues at coordinate 1,448 of DLVS01000281.1, read as the reverse complement.
TAGTCGAACCGCAGTTGATTGAACCCGACCACCAAATCCGCCCGCTGAAGTTCACGCAGCAAGTCGTTAACTGCGGATTCCGCGTAGATGCGGTAACCGCCGCGCGCGGTTGAGAAAGTGACGCCGAGACTCATGCGCATGTCGCAGATTCGATCCCAGCCGCCGACCTCTTCCGCCGACTTTTGCGTCTCCAGATCGAAATAGACAATGTTGCGCACGCGCGCGGATTTCAGGAGAGGCAGCCGGAGGTGCAAGCATGAAGTCAGATGATCTTCCGTACGGTGGCCTGTCCAATGGTTCGGTCCGGCTGAGCCATTGGGTTGCCTTGCATGATTTCTGTGGAGTCTTGATGGTTCACGCGTGACTGACCTCCGCTTCGCCGTCCGCCAGTTGCTCAAGAATCCCGGATTCTCTGCGGTAGCCGTACTCACGCTAGCGGTTGGAATTGCGGCCAATACCGTAATTTTCTCGGCGGTGAATGCCGTCTTCCTCCGACCGCTGCCGTTTCCCGAGCCGGAGCGCCTCGTCCGCATCTTTTCCGGATTCCCGGATCGCGGGTTGGATCGCGCCGAAATGTCCTGGCCGCGCTTTCAGGAATTCGCGGCGCAACAGCAAGTGTTCACCGATCTCGGCGCAACCGCCTTCACAGCCTTTACGTTGACGGGTCGAGGCGATCCGGAGCAGGTGCAAGCGCGACGCGTGAGCGGGCCGCTCTTCGCCGCGCTCGGGGTAAAGCCGCTCTTGGGACGAACCTTCACCGCGGACGAAGACCGTACCGGTGGTCCACCGGTGGCGATGGTCGGTCATCGCTATTGGCAGCAACGATTGGGAGGCGACGCCACTATCATCGGTCAGACCTTGGTCCTGAACGACACGCCGCACACGATTGTAGGAATCCTGCCGGCTAGCTTCACGGTCCCGTTTGCGCAGGCGGACCTCTGGGTTCCCCATGCGGATCAACCAGAAGGTCTGACCGCACAATTTCGCGATCGCGGGTCCGGTTACCTCCAAATCGTAGCTCGCCTGAAACCGGGCGTGACCCTGGCGGGGGCGAATGAAGCGTTGCGCGTGATTGCGAAACGCTACGGGGCAACCGTGCCCGATAAGATTGACGCGAAAGCCGACGTGCAGGTGATTTCGTTGCGGGAAGACATCGTCGGGCAGCAACGGGGAATGTTCGGTGTTTTGGCGGCAGCGGTGGGCTGCGTGTTGCTCATCGGCTGCGCGAATGTGGCGAATTTGTTATTGGCTCGTTTCTCCACCCGCCGCCGGGAAATCGCGGTCCGGGCAGCGCTCGGCGCCACTCGGCGACGCCTGGTCACGCAATTCATGATCGAAAGCGCGCTCTTAGCGCTAACGGCTGGATTGCTCGGCGTTGTGGCATCCGTCTGGGGGCTCGACGTGATTCGGCGAGTGAGCGCGGACTTTTTGCCGCGCAGTGAAGGCAT
>DLVS01000426.1:1666-13496 GCA_003445095.1 Verrucomicrobiales bacterium | reverse complement strand
GGCGGCGCGCTCGTCAATCTTGGCCGCGCGCGCATGGCGCAACAGCGACTGGCCGATGCTGAAGCGCTGTTTAAACATGCCACGCGAATCGCTCCCCAACTCGACGAGGGGCATTACTATTTGGGCTTGGTGTACCGCATGAATCGTCGTCGGGCCGAAGCAATCCTGGAGTTTCGCCGGACACTCGAAATAAACCCGCAGCACGCGCGCGCGAACGGGAATCTGGGTTTCCTCGAACTCGAAGCCGGTCGGACGAACGAAGCGGCCGCTTATTTTCGGGAAGCGATTCGGATCGATCCGATCGACGCTCTGGCATTGGTGTCCTTGGCCGAGATTCGGCTGCGTCAGGGCGCCCGCGAGGAAGCCGTGACCTTATATCGGCGAGCGATCGAGGCCGACCCGAAGAATGCCGACGCGCGCGCGGCGCTTGCTCGATTGAATCCGTAGTGGAAATACCAAGAGAGGATTTAGGCGGACGCTCGAATCAGTGCGGGACGAACGCGCTCCTCTCGCCGTCACCCAAGTGATTTCAACACCGTTTCGATCTTCTCCAACCCCTCCGCCAACTGAGCCCGGCCGATATTCAGGGCCGGTAATAATCGTACGACCTGCGTCCCGCTGGGAATCGTCAGAACCCCGGCGTCATGCAGTCGGTTGACGAATTGCACGCTCGCGGGTTGGTCAGTTTTGGCGAAGGCAGGGATCTGCTCGCGCGGCTGCAGCTCGAATCCTTGCATGAAGCCTAAGCCCCGGGCGCCCCGCACGTAGCCAGAATACGTCCGCGCCAGTCGCTCAAGCTCACTTTTGAGCCAGTCCCCCGTGGATCGCACGTGCTCGGCGAGTTGGTCCCGTTCGATGACGTCAAAAATCTTCGACGCGACCGCACACCCCAGCGGTGTGCCTCCAAATGTCGTCGCATGCGTTCCGGCGCTCAAGATATCCGCCAATGCCACACCATGCGCATCCCGACGGACCCAAAACGCGCCAATCGGAAATCCGCCTCCCAGCGACTTCGCCATGGATACGCCGTCGGGTAAGAACTGCTGGACTTCCGACACGCCTTCGAGCAGCCGCTGAAAACTTTGGAAACGGCCGCTCCGGAAATGTCCGCATTGCACCCCGTCCATCAAGAGCAGCATCCGCCGTTCGTCGCACAGGCGCCGAAGTCCGATCAAATACTCGACGGTCGCCGGCGTAATTCCCCCTTCGCCTTGGATGCCTTCGATCAAGATCGCAACGGTCGCTGGTGACAGCGCGGCGCGGACCGCGTCTAGGTCGTTGAACGGGACGTGACGAAACCCTGGCATGATGGGCTCGAATCCCTTCTTCACCTTTTCTTGCCCGGTGGCCGCAATTCCGCCCAGCGTCCGCCCGTGGAATGAATTCAGCGCGGTGAGGATCTCAAAGCGACCTTCATCGTGGCCGAACTTCCGGGCGACTTTGTACAGTCCCTCATTGGCTTCTGCCCCGGAATTCGCAAAAAAGACCTTGCCCGGTGCAAGGTGCCGAACAATGCGCTCGGCAAGCTGACCTTGGGGTGCTTGGAAATATAGGTTGGAAACATGGACCAACCGTCGCGACTGCTCGATCAGCGCCTCCGTGATTTCCGGGTTGGCATGGCCGAGCGAACAAACGGCAATGCCACCCCCGAGATCCAAAAACCGACGACCCGAAACATCCCAGACGTAGCTTCCGGCCCCTCGATCAAAGACGAGATCGAACCGTCCGTAACTCGGCACCACATAGCGGTTGAAGAGCTCCCGGATTTCCGAGTGCTGGTTCTGAATTAAGGGCGGCGGAGACGGCAGGAACTCTTTCATCAAAATTGTTCGCGCAGGAGTAAGCACGAATTCTCCGGAAGGTTGAGCGTTTTTTTTATTTCGAGGATTCTGGCCGACGCACGGAGCGCGGGCGGCCGCGCCCGCGAGAATGATTCGTAAAAGTCGAAGTCATGAGTCTCCATTTCCTCGGAACTCGGCTGAAAATGAGGCCAACCGATGGAGTCTCCTCGCGCCGCCTCGTACGACACCTGGACGGCCATACCAACTCCCAGTACTGCGAAGGATTTTGCTGCCGGTGACGTACTACTGTGTATATGGCTGGTCTCTCCCGGTTCTGCCGATTCGTTGTCATCTCGTTGCTCATCCTCATCCCCGACCTAGCCCAGGGACAACCGACGTCACTAGTACCTACCGCCGTGCCCAGGCCGACGCCCGCGTCCGTGCCCAGGCTACCCTCGCCGGAGGCCAGACCGGTTCCCGTTCAGGAAATCGACCCTACCACGGGCATTCCGCTTCCTCCCCAAGATGTCGGACCGCGGCTGGATTTCTCCTTCAAGAATCTTCCGCTTGAGGAGGCCATCAAGGTGGTGCAAGCCACTTACCGGAAGGAATCCGGGAACTACCTCAATGTGATGATTCCTGAGCATCTGCGCGACTTGGCGCGGACCAATTTTCTCACGCTGGATGTCAAACAGGTAACCGTCGGCGAGTTGTTCAACCTGCTGGGAAAGGCGAGTCAGAGGACCGTGCCGTACTTGCCCGGACCGGGATACGGAGATTATAGGATCGGAGTAATCGGCTACTCCCTCGGACTGGTGGGCATCAACGACGGGAATCTGACGTATCTGCTCGGAGCCACTTTTCCTCCGGGGCTTGTGGCAACGGGTCCTGGCGGCACGCAGGCCCCTGCGGTGCCGGCATCGAATGAACCGCCCAGATCCGTCCAGTTCTATCAGTTGGACCCATATTTGGATCGTTTCACCGTCGATGACATCACTACCGCGGTTAAGACCGGCTGGGATTTGGCCGGCTACAGGGACCTTCCTGTCATGAAGTACCACAATGAAACCAAGCTCCTGATCGTCTCGGGCCAACCGGACCAGGTCGCAGTTCTCGAACAGGTGTTGAGGGGGCTTGCTCCAGCACCAGGGAGGCCCTCGCGCCGACTCGATCCGGTGCCGACGGCACAACCCGTACTTCCACCAAAGTCCGAGAAGCCGTAGTCTGCTTCGTGTGAGCTCCGGCACGCTAACGTCCGCCCTGCCGCTCGCGGCCGCGCCGGCAGGCCCCGGGTCTTCGGTCCAGTCGACGACAGCCACGCTCACTCGGCGATTGGCCGCCGGAGATGAGCTCGCGTGGCGAGAGTTTCATGCAGCCTTCGCGCTCCGGCTGCAGCGGTATCTCCTGGTGGTCTGCCGCGGTCACGAAGATGCCGCGGCCGAAGCCCAGCAACAGACATTCCTTCGCGCCGTGAAACACGTCCGAATCTGCGAAACCGAAGCAGAGCTCTGGAGTTGGCTGACGCTTTTGGCCCGGAGCGCCGCCGCAGACGTTCGCCGCCGCGAGCAGCGCTACCTCTGTTTTATGGAGCGCTGGTTTCGGCACCAACCCGATCCCGTCTTCGTGCCGCCCGAGGTGGACGGTCATTTGGAAGCCGCCCTGTCAGCGGAACTAGCTTCGTTGCCGGCCGCAGAGCGAGAGCTGTTGGAACATAAATATCTGGCAGGCGGTTCCGTCCGTGAGTTGGCGACCGCACTCGGTTCCACTGAAAAGGCCGTCGAATCACGCCTCACGCGGGCCCGGCAGAAACTCAAGAGCGCCTTGCTCAAACGCCTTCAAAATGAAAACCGCGCCTAACGAACCGAACCTCCTAGAGGATGTGCTGAGCGAGTCTGCTCCCGCCGTGGATTCGCTCGGTCCCATGTTGCGTGCGGTCCGGGCGCGCCGCCGGTGCCGGCACGCGGGGAATAGCCTGGCTGTGTTGCTGGCGGTTGGGTTGGCGTGGACCTGGCTGGGTCCGCTAGGGCGCCCTTCCTTCTCGGGTAGCATAGAACCTACGGATTCGGCTCCGCTTGCTTCCGTCGCGCCGGCGTTGTTCAGCGGGGTCAGGACCGTCGCTCTCGCGGACGCGGAGCGAGTTACTACCTCGGCTGGATCCCAACTGGTTGCCCGTGTATCAACCCAAGCGGAACGAGGACTTCAAGTTTCGGATGGCGAGCTATTCATGTTGGCCGGCGGACGGGGTGTGGGTCTTTTTCGGTTGGCCGCGCGGACTGAATTCCTGATCGCTCGGAGCGTCGTCCACTGAGCGCAGACCGCCCTCAGAACCGAACTTTCCCTCCGTCATCATTCGAGGGAGTAGCGCCGTAGGCCGCTGAGTTGGCCGGCGGCTTTGAAGAGGAACAAGGGCACGATTCGCGAGTAACGGGGCCACAACCGCTTGAAATCTTTCGAGAGCCGGAAGAGCCATTCAAAGCCGCTGCGTTGAATCCACCGCGGGGCTTGGGCGATCCGGCCGGAGTGGAAATCGAAAGCCGCGCCGACGCCCACCATGATCTTGGCATCGAGGAGTCCCTGATGGGCCGCCATGAACCTTTCTTGTTTTGGCGTGCTCAAACCCACCCAAAAAAAGTCCGGCTGCAACTCCGCCACTTCCGCAGAGAGCCTGACGAGTTCTTCCGGAGTCAGTGGGCGGAACGGAGGTGTGGAGGTGCCGACGATGCGGATTCCGGGGAACCGGTCTTCCAGTTTCACTTTAAGTTCCTCCGCTACGCCGGGAGCACCGCCATAGAAGTAATGGGTCGCGCCGCTCGTTTGCGACCACGTCATGAGACGTTCCATCAAGTCAGGGCCATAGACCCGGTCCATAGAGCGGTGACCGGCCAGCTTGCCCATCCAGACCAACGGCATGCCATCCGGGGTCGATAAGAGCGAAGTGTTGTGAATGCGCCGCAACTCCGGGTCGTTTTGGGATTCAATCACGCCGTGGACGCCGGTGATGGTCACGTATCCTCGCTGACCCGAAGCGAGCGCCGAGGCAAGTGTTTCCACGGCGGAATCGAGATTGAGGACAGAAATTCCCACACCGAGAACGTTGACCCGAGGTGGAGAATTGAAGGCGGCCACGAAATGAGGTTAACGAGGAGAAGTGATGGAGGGAAGCGGGTGAAACTACGCTCCAAGCCATTCGCGTGCCTACCACTCGTCGGCCAAGAATTGGGACGAGTTTGAGATGAATCAAGTGTCGCGGAACGGAGCCCTACGAGCCGGGAGGGGCGAGTTTTACCTCGCCCCCATCTAATTCCGAGGCGCGCGTGAGGTCACGAACTGGGAAACCAGGGAAGCGCGGCGCGCCTGCCAGGAGCCTCCCCACGCCCAACACTTCCCACGTTCCTGTCGTCACATTCACGAGCGCCGCGGAATTGAAGCGGGCCGCGGTGAAACGCAGCTCCACCAACAGGAGGGCGAGACACGCCTAGCGCAGGCGCGCTCCTCAACCTACTTCGCGGCGACGTTGGTGGTGTCGAGGCGGAGATCGGCCCAATACCCGAATTCGTAGGACCAGTTATTGGCCGCGTTCTCCAAGCGTAACACGATCCGCCTTCCAGCAAACGGAGTCAGGTCAAGAGACACCTGCTTCCAACGGGCACCGTCATGGCCGACGAGTTGACGATGGATGACTTCTCCATCGGCCTTCACTCGCAGTTCCCAATCGCCTTCCTCATGAGCCGCTACTACAAAACGGAGCGTTGCTCGCTCACCGGGCGACAACACCAGCGGCCGCACGATTGCGGCGGGCGTCCGTTCGTCCACGGGATGAGTCATCAGCACGTTCTTCCTCCCGGCGAATTCAGGGAACTTCGCCGGGGCGCCTTCGAACTCGGGGCAGTCCACCTGCCAATCCGGCGCCCACAACGCGAGGCTCTCTCCATCCCGCGCCGGACCCGCGGCGGCTTGGTCACCCGAGTCGGACATCAGCTCTCGTTTGCGGGCGTCATCCAGCGGCTTGCCATCTTGCGGAGGCGCCAGAATGAACCAGATGAGATTTCGAAAGTCGGCGTCGGGAAGCTGCTCCAATCCTTCGGGCATCACCGAGTTCTCCGTCGCGTGCATTTGCTTAATGTCGGACTTAGACAGCACGGTCTCGCCGGCTCCCGCCATCACCAGCTTGACCCGTGCGTCGCTGTTTTCGATTAAGCGGCCGCTAATCAATCGTCCATCGTAGGTTTCGATTTCGTAGTTTTCGTAGCCTTCACCGATGATTTCGTTCGGGTGAATCACGTTGTGCAACAGCGCATCGAGCGAGCTGCGGCCCACGCCGGTCAAGTCAGGACCAATGTCGGTGCCTTCGCCATAAAGCTTGTGGCAAACGAGGCAGCTTCTCTTCGCGACCGCATGGCCGGCCGCCAGGTCAATCGGGCCTTCGACGACGATTTTTCGCTTCTCGGCGATGAGCTTGAGCTTCTCGGCCGGTGAGGCGTTGACGCGTCCGAACAACTGCTGGGCCTTCCTTCGCTCGGCCTCGTTTTTCGACGAGGCCAGGGCGCGAATCACCGAGGGAGGCAAGTCACCGCGTTTGATCTCGCCGCGTTCAATCGCGCCGTAGAGCGGCCATTTCCAGTTACCCCGAGTTGTACACAACATCGCCACGGCGCGCTGCATCGCTGGTGAGTGCTTCGGCCATTTTTCTAGGAGCTTTTGCGCGGTGTCGTCTCCGCCAATCTCGGATAAGCCGCGAACGGCCGCGACTCGCAGCGAATCGTCGTCGGTGCCAGTGGCGATCACGAGCAACGCTTCCCGCGATTCGTCGGACTTCAGTTTCCGCACGGTCTGGATAGAGGCGAGGCGGTCAGCTAACGGGGCATTGGCATCACTCAACCGGGCCAGGTCGGCCTTCACCGAGGCGGCGTCGCCCCAAAGCGAGCCAACCTGTTGAGCCGTCTTGGCGACGTCAGGATTAGCCGAAGAAGCCAACCGAGAAATGACTGCTACAGCGTCAGCATTGGGGGCCATCACTTTGCCACGTTGCCCATCAACCAGTCCCTGCAGGCCGGCGATGAGGGTCGGGGCGGCGTCGGCCGGGATTTTTCCAAACTCCAACACCGCGCGGCTCAGCATGACCTCGTCGCGCAAGTCACACGCGCGGTGCATGATCTTGCGCAGCACGTTGGCGGAAAATGGAAGCGTGTCTTTTGCGCCGTCTTGCTGGTAGAAGCCGATTGCGTGGACGGGATCGAAGGCGATGATCGGTTCCAGCGCCATCCAAAACAGGAACTCGAACGTCGGGTCAACTCCGCGGGTCGAGTTGAGGAACAGCCCACTCAGGACTCCTCCCGTGATCAATTCACTGATCGGAACCTTAGGAGGTGTATCCAGGGTCAGCGAACTGGAGACGAACTGCCGCGCAGCAATCGCTACCCCTAAGCGAACCGTCAAATCAGGATCTTGGGAAAGCCGTTCCAAACGCACGAAAGCGTCTTTGGTCGGGTCACCTCGTTCACCTGTCAGCCGCGCAGCCCAAGCGCGGACGGCGGGTTCTTGGTCTTCGGCCGCGGTATCCAGCCAATCGTCGTCGAGCAGTCCTGTGCTATGGAGTGTCCACAACGCGGCCAGACGCGATTCCAAAGTCGTGCCGTTCTTGAATAGCTCGTGGAGTGGGGTTTTGGCATCCAGCTCGCGCGGACCGAAGGCGGTGAGACCACGGCCGGTCAGTATTCGCTGGGCCACCCGCCGCTGCCACACGTTGGGATTCGCGAGGAGCTTCGCCAATTCGTCTGACGATAGTTTCTCCAAATCCATGTCTTTCGTCGGGCGCGAAGGCACGGGTTTATTCGCGTCATCACCGGTCCAGACAATTCGCCAAATCCGTCCGCGTTCACGATCGACGCCCGCGGGATCCGCGTTGGCGTTCTGGTAACATGGATAGCGGTCGTACCAATCCATCACCCACACGGCACCGTCGGGACCCGTTTGGGTACTAACGGGCATGAACCAGCCATCCTTTGTGGTCAAAAAATCGCCGGAGTCGTTCCACTTCGTCGCCGAAAAAGTGGAGCCCTTCGGTGTTAGTCGATCGATGTTCAGCGCATTTTGGTGAATGTTCCCTTGGAGGGCGGCGCCTTGCCAGTCCGCCGGCCACTGATCGCCCTGGACGATATTCATGCCGGCATATGCGGCCATGTGATGACGGTGGTCCACAATGCTGGGCAAGTCGCCGTACGCATACGAAAACGGCGGCTGACCGGCCTGGCGCGCGTAAATGCCACCGGGTACGAGATGGAACAGGTGATCAATGACGCAGGCACTGACGAAGGCGTTGCCCTTGAGATCGAAATCCACGCCCCAGGGATTGGATGTGCCCTCGGCGAAGACTTCAAATTTCCGAGTCTTGGGCTCGAACCGCGCCAAGCCGGCCGTGAGCAACACGGGCGCCGCGTTGGGATTGCTCGGGTCTCGAGCACTCGTGCGGGTAAAGACGCCGTGGGTCATGTACATCTGGCCGTCCGGTCCCCAGGCAAAGCCGTTCAAGAGTTCGTGTCGATCTTCGAGGCCGAAGCCCGTAATGACCGGCGTTTTTCGGTCCATCACATCGTCGCCGTTGATATCCTCCATGAACCAGAGGTTCGGAGCTTCGCCCACGTAGACGCCCCCGTTGGCCACCAGTAGGCCGGTTGCCAGGTTCAGTCCGTCGGCGAACACGCTCACCTTGTCCACCTGGCCGTCGGCGTCCGAGTCCTCAAGAATTTTGACCCGGTCCCGGCCTTTGGTGCCGGGCCGCGCTCCCAGCGGGTATTCGTATAACTCAAGGATCCAAAGCCGGCCGCGGGCATCCCAGCACATCGCGACGGGATTCACCACTTCGGGTTCGCTGGCGAAGAGCCGAACCTGAAATCCCGGTGGCACGACAAATGACTTTTGTTCTTCGGACGGGCTAAGCGCCGGGTTGTCGGCGGGTTTGTGCTGTCCCGCCAGTTGTTTGCCCGTCGGCTCGTTGGTGTAGACCGGAAAGCCGAATCGGGGGTGCTTGGGAGTTTCTGCCGTGGCGGCGACGGCGAGGCAAACCAAGATGACGGCAACACAAGACTTCATTGGTACCCACATACCTGCGAACAAAGCGGCCGACGGGTCAACGGGATATTTGCGCAAAAGCTCCGCCCGCGCGCATGCCCGACACCTCCCGAGGGCTTCCTTATCCCGTCACAAAGTGCAGCGGCGGAAAGGGAGAAGATGGACGTAGGCCGGGTCAGGTCACGAGTCGAAAAATTAGTCATGTGCCGCTAGTCTCGCTCTTCCGTGTACTCGAGTCCTCCTCGGTCCCCACTGCTTGGTTCCTAAGCTCCGGCGCGAGACAACTCCCTACGGTGAAGTCAAAGTGCCGTCCTGCCGGTGCAATCCAAAGAACGGTTCATCGAGAACGCCGATTTCCCAGATTCTGGACACGCCTCGCGGCCATGAACCTGGCGGTTTTCTCTGCGCTCTCTGTGAGCTCTGCGCGAGAAGATGGGCATGCAGAGACGCAGAACCCGCAGAGGAAATCCAGGTGGGCTATGCCAGGGCCTGGCTGTTTTGCTAAGTCAGCGAGCAGAGGTGAGCGCCAAATTCGTCGGGACCTAGCGAGGAGGGTCAACATGACGGGCTGCTCGCGGGGAGAACGGGCTCGCCAGAGCCGCCCCGGCAATTGGGTGGCCGTCGCCAGCCTCACTCGTTGTGGACTTGGCTGCAGCGGTTCTCGCTCTCACTCTGGCGGCGTGACCTCCCTGGATCTCACTCGGCTTCCCGAAACCGATCCCGCCCGCGCTTACCACTACCGCGACAGTTTGTACGCGGCCGACCTAATCACGGCTGCTTTGGTGCATTTCGATTTTTTCTCTGGGCTGGCTAAGCATCCCGGGAACGCGGAGGAAATTGGCGCCCGATTCGGCTTTGCCGCGCGCCCGGCGGATGTCCTTCTCACGCTTTGCTCGGCGAATGGCTTTGTCGAACGCAACGCGGAAGGAATCTTTCATATTACTCCCGCCGGGCGCGATCACTTGACCTCCGACTCCCCTTGGAACCTCGCGCCCTATTACGCCTCGCTGAAGGATCGGCCGGTGACGCTCGATTACGTGCGAGTCCTGAAGACGGGCCGGCCGGCAAACTGGGGCGGGGCTCAGGATTCCTTCGACTGGCACAAGGCAATGGAAGGGGAGGACTTCGCGCGAATGTTCACCGCGACGATGGATTGTCGGGGCCGCCTCTTGGGGCCAGCACTGGCGCAAGCGCTGGACTTGGCTGGGCGGCATCGCGTTTTGGATATCGCCGGAGGCTCCGGGATTTACGCCTGCGCGCTGGTTGCAAATTCGCCCGGGCTGCTCGCCACGGTGTGGGAACAATCTCCGGTGGATCGCATCGCTTGCACACGGATCGCAGAACTGGGTTATGCCGATCGGATCGAGGTGGCGGTGGGAAATATGTTTCAGGACCGGTTCCCGGCGGACTGCGATGTGCATCTACTCTCGAATGTCCTGCACGATTGGGATACCCCTGAAGCAGGAACGTTGCTTGGTCACTCGTTCGCGGCGCTGCCCGCAGGTGGGTTGCTAGTGATCCACGACGCGTTCATCAACGCCGAAAAATCCGGACCTTTGTCCGTAGCCGAATATTCGGCTTTGCTGATGCACTCAACCCAGGGGAAGTGCTTTTCCACGACCGAGTATGCGGAAATGCTCGAACGAGTTGGGTTCGTCCCGGGCACGTACACGGACACAGCGGCGGGACGTGGATTCATGACGGCGCGAAAACCCTGAGGCCGATCCGACTTGGCGTCCCGTCCCCGGGCTAGGTGGCGGCGGTCTGATCGTGGTTACGCTGTATAAATTCACCGACCGAATGCCGGTTGGACGATTATTCGTAACGCAATTCTCGGTTTTCGCTTTCACTCCAAGGATTGTTCCGCCCGGTCGTCGTGCCGCGGTTCCATTTGGTTCTGCATGATGATGCGGGCGCAGGCATTCCAACGCAGCAGCGCATCATCGTTTCCCGGTTGCCGAACGGCTTCGGCCTTTTCATACCAGTCCATGGCCTCGCGCAGAAACTCGTACGCATCGAAGCTGCAACCTGGTGAATTCTGCTGGAGATGCGCCTTGGCGCGGCGCTCGCAAATGAGTCCCGCGAAATAGAGGCGCTCATAGGCGCTCTTTAGGCGGGGGAGGATTTCCTGCGCTTGCAGGACACCGACGGCATAGCCTTTGCCGAAGCGGTCGGTCAAAGCCAGGAGTAGGATGGCCAGGGCCTGTTGATGGTCGGGCTCGATCCGTAGCACGTCGTGGCAGATGCTCTCAGCCTCACCGGGCTCGTTGAGCAGGCGATAACGCACGGCTTTATCCAGCGCGGCCGGGATGGCTTCCGGGGAAAGGGGCTTCAGTTCAAACACGGTCTAGCCTGGTTGTCAGTGGATGCGACCACCGGGTTCAAAGATTCACACGGTCAGGTTCCGTTTCCGTTGGCCGAGGCGTTTTGGCGGGGGCGGGCTCGCCGAAACAGTCGTCGAACCGGATCGTAAAATTCATCCACCACGCGCTCCTTTAGCGGAATGATGGCGTTGTCGGTGATCGTAATCCCTTCCGGACAAACGCGGGTACAACATTTGGTGATGTTGCAGTAGCCGATCCCTTGGGTACGGCGGAGTTCGTCCAAGCGGTCTTCCGTGTCGAGCGGATGCATTTCGAGGGCCGCCACGTGCGCAAAGAACCGCGGACCGATGAACTCCTCGTGTTTGTTATGCTCGCGCAGGACGTGGCAAACGTTTTGGCAAAGGGAGCACTCGATGCATTTGCGGAACTCCTGCACGCGGTCGATGTCCGCTTGCGCCATGCGCCAGGTGCCGTCCGGCGAATCGGGAGTCCGCGGTTTGAACGGCTTGATCTTTTTCTTCACCCGATAGTTCCAGGAGACGTCGGTGACGAGATCCTTGATGAGGGGGAAGGTCTTCATCGGCTCGACGGTCACCGGCTGATCCAGTGGCAGATCGTTGAGGCGAGTCATGCACATGAGTCGCGGCACGCCGTTGA
>DLVS01000426.1:0-1508 GCA_003445095.1 Verrucomicrobiales bacterium | reverse complement strand
TGAACAGCGTCGAGCACCACCATGCCATGGGAGACCTCGGTGGTGTAATCCACCAACGCGCCGTCGCCTTGATCGCCTTGATCGCGGCGCCAGATTCGAAACGTAGCCGTGCTCACTTCATCTCCTTGATTACGCGTTCGAGGTAGTCGGGCATCTTGGGAATCGGTTCTCGTCGCAACTGCATTCCGCCGTCGGCGCCCTTCCAGACGACCAGGTTCACTTTACCGAAGGTGGCGTCCTTCTCGGGAAAATCCTCCCGGAAATGGGCGCCCCGACTTTCCTCGCGTTCCAAGGCAGAACGGGTAACAGCCTCCGACACGGTGAGAAGGTTTCGAAGATCGAGCGCGGTGTGCCAGCCCGGATTGTATTCACGGTTGCCGGGGACACCTGTCTTCCGGGCGCGTTGTTGCAGTGCGCCGAGCCCCTCCAGCGCGCGTGCCATCTCGTCTTTTCGCCGAACGATCCCGACCAATTCCTGCATCATTCCTTGGAGGTCCGATTGTATCTGGTAGGGCGGCTCGCCCTTGGTACCGAAGTCAAACGGCTCCAGCGCACGCCGCGCGGCCTCGCCAATCTGTTGCTCACTCGGCACGCCGTGCTTCTGGCTTCGGGCGAACTTGGCGGCGAACTCTCCGGCCCGTTTGCCGAAGACGATGATATCCGAAAGAGAATTGCCGCCGAGCCGGTTGGCTCCGTTGATCCCGGCCGCACATTCGCCGGCCGCGAATAGCCCAGGCACATTGGACATCTGGGTTTCCGCATCCACCCGCACGCCACCCATCACATAATGTGTCGTCGGACCCACTTCCATCGGTTCCTGCGTGATGTCGATGTCGGCCAGCTCTTTGAACTGGTGATACATGCAGGGGAGCTTGCGTTTGATGTGTTCGGCGGCGTCGGGGAGCTTTTGCTTGATCCAGGAGATGTCGAGAAACACGCCGCCGTGTGGGCCACCGCGGCCATGCTTGATCTCACGCACAATGCAGCGAGCGACGTGGTCACGAGTGAGCAGCTCCGGCGGGCGTCGCGCATTTTTATCACCCTGACAATAGCGCCACCCTTCCTCCGCGTTGTCGGCGGTCTGCGCCTTATAGTTCTCGGGAATGTCACCAAACATGAAACGCTGGCCGTCCTTGTTCAGGAGTATGCCACCCTCGCCGCGGACTCCTTCCGTCACCAGAATACCCATCACGCTCGGAGGCCAAACCATTCCGGTCGGATGGAACTGCACGAACTCCATGTCGACCAGTGCCGCGCCGGCGCGCGCCGCCAGCGCCACGCCCTGGCCGACCGCGCCCAGAGGGTTGGTGGTATGCCCGAAGAGGCCGCCCAGCCCGCCCGTCGCCAGAACGATCCGCCGGGTCGGCAGCAGGCAGGCACTGAACTGCCCGGCCGCCAGCACGCCGGCAACCCCACGGTCGTCGACCAGCAGCCGGCGCGCCTCGAGCCCCCCGATCACCATGACCGAGGGCGTCGCCGCCACCGCGGCGACCCGGGCCCGCCTGATC
>DLVS01000548.1 GCA_003445095.1 Verrucomicrobiales bacterium | reverse complement strand
GTTGTGATCTCGGCCGTTCTGCTTGCCGGCGTTGGCCCCCGGGGTTGGTAATTCCACCGTCGGCGTGCGGCCAAACTCACCAGAACAAATCACCAAGGTATCATCCAACATCCCGCGATCCTTGAGGTCGGTCAGCAACGCACCGATGGCCCGATCGCATTGCCCGGCGAGGTTTCGATGATTGGTCTCGATGTCGTCGTGATTGTCCCACGGCTGACCGGAGCCGTGCCAGACCTGCACGAACCGAACCCCTCGTTCCACCAACCGGCGAGCGATCAACAACTGTCGCGACTGCACGGAATCCCCATACCGTTGCCGCACCGCTTCGGGTTCGCGCAGGATGTCGAAGGCGTCGGCCGCTTCCATCTGCATGCGATAGGCCAGTTCGAAGCTTTGAATCCGCGCATCGAGTTGACTATCCGCGGCCCGGGCAGCCCGGTGTTGCGCATTAAGCGTCTGCAATAGGTCCAACTGGGCCCGTTGCTCGGGCAGAGACGTGTAGTGGTTGGTGATGTTCTCGATCAGTTTGTCCAGGCGAGTGTGTTCGGTGTTGATGTACGTCCCTTGGAACGCCCCGGGCAGAAACCCGCTCTGCCAGTTCTGAGATTCTTGAATGGGATAACCGCCGGGGCACATGGCGATGAATCCGGGCAGATTCTGGTTGTCGGTGCCGAGTCCGTAGGTGACCCAGGAGCCCATGCTCGGCCGCGGGAGCCGCGCCTCGCCGCAGTTCATTAGCAACAGCGACGGCTCGTGATTTGGCACATCCGCTTTCATGGAACGAATAACGCACAAATCGTCCGCATGCTGGGCGGTGTGCTGAAACAACTCCGATACCTCGAGTCCGCATTGGCCGTACTTCTGGAATTTGAAAGGGGATCGGTAGGCCGCCCCGGTTTTACGTTCTGTCGCAAAGTGGACCGGGATCTCCTTGCCATGCCACTTATCGAGCGCGGGCTTGGGATCGAACGTGTCAACGTGGGAGGCGCCGCCATTGAGAAAAATGTGGATCACCCGCTTCGCGCGTCCCGGGAACTGCGGCGATTTCGGCCGGACAGGATTAGTGAAGTTCGCGTCCCCGACCGCCCCAGTCACGGATTCGACCGAACCGAGCAACGAAACCAAGCCCAACGCTCCCATGCCCATCCCGCAGCGGTTCAAGAATTGCCGGCGAGTGAGCGCGAGGTGTTCGGGATTGAATGGATGATGCGGCATGAGATACGGCCAAACTGTGGACGGCTTCGAATCGATAAAATTCAAGAAGCAGCCCGTGAGATCCTAGCGCGCTTCGGAGTTCGGGCAACCAACCCCGCCTCCGCACGCCACAGGGTTGCTGGGCGCATCGTCTGACATAGCGATCCCTAATCCCGCTCCTTGCCGGCTGGCCGCTCCTTCTGCACCGTGGCACCGCCGTATGTCGCCTGCGTCGAAGCCAGCCTATCAACCGTACATTCCGGCCGAGTCTAAGCTCCGCGAGTTCACCGCACGTTCACTGATCGTCGGCACGCTGCTGGGAATCATCTTTGGTGCGTCTTCACTTTACCTGACCCTGCGGGTCGGACTCACGGTCAGTGCCAGTATTCCCGTCGCTGTTATCTCCATCGCCTTGTTCCGCATTTGGACCCTGATCGGTGGCAAGGATGCCACCATCCTCGAACATAACCTCGCGCAAACCGCCGGGTCCGCCGGCGAGTCCATCGCGTTTGGCGTCGGGGTTACGATGCCCGCGATCCTCATTCTCGGATTTGATTTGGAAGTGAGCCGAGTACTGCTGGTTGCAGTGCTCGGTGGTTTGCTGGGAATCCTCATGATGATTCCCCTTCGTCGCGCTCTGATTGTTCAGCAGCACGGCGAGCTCAAGTACCCTGAAGGCACCGCGTGCGCCGAGGTATTGAAGTCTGGCGCGAGCGCCGAGTCGCGCGCGGCGGCTGATCCCAGCCACACGCGGGGCGTGTCGCTGAGCGCGATTAGTGCGGCAACCATTTTTGCCGGATTCGGACTAGGGCTGCTCTACAAGACTGCCAACGTTGCTTTCAAACTGTGGAAGGATGTTCCCGAAAAAGTATTTGGCGCGCCGCTCAAGGGCGGTTCGATCTCCGCCGAGATTTCTCCGGAAATGGTAGGCGTGGGCTACATCATCGGACCACGCATTAGTGGGATCATGGCAGCCGGCGGCGTGCTGAGTTATCTGGTCTTGATTCCGCTGATCAAATTCTTCGGACAGAATCTGAGCGATGCTTTGGCGCCGGGCACGAAGCTGATCAGTGAAATGTCCCCGAACGATATTCGCGGGGCCTACATTCTCTACATCGGCGCTGGCGCGGTTGCCGCTGGCGGATTGATCAGCTTGCTTCGCTCGCTGCCCACGATCTGGAGTGGAATCAAGCATAGTGTCGCCGACGTCTCCATGGCTCGGTCGGCCGGGCCGGTTTCCCGGGTGCGGACGGAACGTGATTTGCCGCTGCGGTTCGTTGTAATCGGAATTCTGGTTTTGCTCACGGCCATTACGCTGGCGCCGCCGTTGCACATGAAATTGCTCGGCGCGATTTTGATCGTGTTGCTGGGTTTTCTGTTTGTGACGGTGTCGTCGCGGCTGACCGGTGAGATTGGGTCCTCGTCGAATCCGGTGTCCGGAATGACGATTGCCACGCTCTTACTGACGTGCTTGGCGTTCCTGGCGGTCGGATGGACCGGCAAGGCCTACTATGTAACCGCGTTGTCCGTTGGTGCGATCGTCTGTATCGCGTGCTCCAACGGCGGCACGACCTCGCAGGATTTAAAAACGGGGTTTTTGGTAGGTGGCACCCCCAGCCGCCAGCAAATTGCGATCCTAATTGGCGCGTTTGCGTCCGCCGTGGTGCTGGGGCCCATCCTGCTGACGTTGAATCAGGCATCGACCACCTACATCGACGCCATGGAAGTTGCCCCGTCGCTGCGAGTACCAGTGGATAAGCTGGCCGGATTGCCGAAAGAACATTTGGTCGGGCCACAAGCTCGCAATGATCATCAAGAGTATTTCGCGTGGCACGAGCCGGATCCGGCCAGCGGCGGAGCCCGGAAATTTCTGCTCGATGCCACTGGGAAGCCGGTGTGGTTGGTGGATCCTGGAATCAACGGAACGTTCGCCAAGCGTCCGGATGGTTCGGAGGTTCGCAAATACGATGCCCCGAAGGCATTGCTCGTGAGCTACATCATCAAAGGGATTTTGGATCGGAAGTTGCCTTGGGAATTGGTGATGTTGGGAGTCCTCATTGCCCTAGTTTTGGAATTGAGTGGCATCAGCTCGCTCGCCTTTGCGGTCGGCGTTTATCTGCCAGTGTCGGTTTCGATGGGAATTTTTGCCGGCGGAATGGTTCGCTGGTGGGTGGATCGACAAGATCGTCCGCGCCACGTCAATGCAGGACTCACTCCAGAACAGATCGCCGCTGAAGGGGACAAATCGCCCGGTGTCTTGATGGCGTCGGGCTACATTGCCGGGGGCGCCATTGCCGGCATCGTGATCGCGATCTTCTCCGGGGGATTCGAGACGGCGGACCGTTTGATTGGTGAATGGGCGGCTAAATCAAATCCGTTCTTTGGCGGAGCCAATGCCGACCTCCTGTCGTTGATACCGTTTGCCATCCTCCTTGGGTTACTTGCGCTCGCGGCGCGTGGCCGAATCCTCAGGGCGAAGTGAGCCAAGGACCTAGAACGACCAGAACTCAAACTGGCCGTTAAAACTAGGAAGGGAATGTTTTCCCAAGGGTTCGACGGCGAGCTGATCGCGGAGTCGTGCGGCGCCCGCGGAACTGACCATGCAACGCTGGCGCAGCGACGCCGCAAGTTTCTCCATACGGAAGACAAAGTTTACTTCGGCTCCGGACAAACTCTCCTCACCGAGCGACGGCGCGCCGCCCAGACAGACGAGCCCCAAATGCAGGACCAAGCGGAACGGTGGTTCATTGGCGAGCTGCAGTTGTTTCAACTCTTGGAGCGCCTGAAGGAGCGGTGCCGAATCAGCCTCGCCCCCCGGCCAGTAAGCGAGAAAGCCATCGCCGAGATACTTATTGAGCGTTCCCCCGTTGGACTCGATCAATTGCTTGCAGTTCGAAAACCAGCGGCCGGTGGTGATGGAAAGCTGCTCCGGTGGCACGGTCTGATCCCGAGTGCTGGAACCCTCGATGTCGGCGAGCAACAGCCAGCAGATGGAGGATCGGATGTCCATCACCGTGTGCTCGGCGATCTCCCCGGCGGGCGAAGGCTCGGCCCCGGCGAGGCAGAAGCGCATCAGATGCGACCCGATCTGAATACTGGCACCGGCAGTGAGTTGCATGGGTTGCGCGACTCTTCGGCCATTGAGATACGTGCCGTTGCTGCTGCCCAGGTCCACCAACCAGTATTCGTTGTCGTCCTGCCGATGGATTACGGCGTGGTTTCGCGAAACCTTTTCGTCCCGGAGGACGATCTGATTGTTGGCCGCACGCCCCAACGAGCACGAGCTCTGGAGGGGAACGATCGAAGCGTCAGACCTTTCAATCCAGGCCTGAGGATGTCCCGTTTCGTTCATCACGTTATCTGGAGACAACGCTAGCGTGCCAAGCGCGCGGGACAATCCGGGAATCGTGGTGCCTTTAGTGAGGCGAGTTCCGCGAATTGCGAACAGAACGCATTTGACCGAACTGGATTCGCCTAACCAGACTCCCCGAGCCGAATAAGCCAAATACCATGAGCACACTTGTCGTGATCGGATACCCGGAACCCTACAAAGCGGAGGAAGTCCGCCTAAAACTGCGGCAAATGCAGCGCGATTACCTCATCGACTTGGAGGACGCTGTGGTCGCGACGAAGGACGCCAATGGTAAGGTGAAGTTGCACCAGGCCATCAACTTGACCGCCGCGGGCGCCATGAGCGGCGGTTTTTGGGGAACCTTGGTCGGTATGATCTTTTTGAACCCTTTGCTGGGATTGGCGGTGGGCGCATCGGCGGGCGCCGTCTCGGGCGCGCTGGCGGACATTGGAATCGATGACGCCTTCATGAAGGAGTTGGCCGCGACGATGACACCGGGAAGCTCGGTCTTGTTTGTGTTGATTCGGAAATCGACTCCGGATCGTGTGTTACAGGAAGTGACCGGCACCGGTGGGAAGATTTTAAAGACGTCCCTCTCCCACGAAGACGAGGCCAAGCTCCAGGCGGCCTTGAGCGCGTCGAAGGCTTGAACTACGCGGCCAACGCCGCTTGGAGGGCCTGCAGTTCTTCGGCGACATCGGCCGGATCTTCCAGCGTCTGAGCAATCTCGTCGCGTAGGAGTCGACGATAGCGCTGACGCAGCCGATGCACCGCCACGCGCACGGCCCCTTCGTCTAAGTTGAGTTGCATGGCGGCCTCCGCATACGGAATCGCCGCTTCGCCGATCATAAGGTAGCCCTTTGCTCGTTCGAAGAGCGCGGCTTTGCCGGCCGCGACGCATTCGTCTCGTAGCCGGGTTACTACTCGTTCCAACAGCGCCAAGGCCCAGGCGCGATCAAAAGCGCGTTCGGGACTCGCCGGGTCAGGCGGGTCGAGATGATAGCGTTCATCAGCGCTTTGCCAGTCGAGGGACAGGTGAGTCGCTCCGCCACCGCGTTTTTGGCGTTGCGATTTATCCCAGGCGTTGGCCAAAAAGTGCTTCAACGACGCGAGCAGGAAGGCACGAAATTTTCCACGCGTTTCACTGAGTCCTTCCAGGTAGTTCTTCTCGAGAAATCGCTCAAAGAACGCCTGCACCAAATCTTCGGAGTCTTCCTTGGAATGACCTTGGCGACGGACATAGGCGTAGAGCGGGTACCAGTAGGTTTGGCAGAGTTCACTCAATGCACGATCAGAGTGTGGGGAGGATTTCCGACCAGCGTTCAGGACCATGGTCCAGCGGGTTGTCACGAAACATCCGTCGGCTGCTGGCCGGCCCGAGGATAAGTTTTCGGTCGCAGGCATAGTCATGGTACGGGCGGCGAGTTCACGAGTTTGAAGCGCACCGTCGCGCCAATCTTGGGGTCGCCCACTGCCAGGAGTTGGAGGAGGCCCGTCCCTCCCTCGCGGGTGCGAAAGCCATAAGTGGCGGGTGAAGTCGGGTCGGTTCCCGGCTTGAGGTCCGGTGGATAGCGGCCGCTCGCTTGGAGTCGTTGAATCAATGCCTCCGGGGTGAGGGTTTCCCAATCATGGCTGGCGAGGTCCGTTATGGTGACTCCCAGCGTCTCCATCTTGTCCACCCCTGCGCTCGCGTCGTAACCGTTCTGCTGCATCCAGGCGAGCAGGCCGGTGGTGATCTCGAAGGGATTGATATTCTTGTCGTCGGTCTCCGGTGGGGAGCCGGTCCGTCCCGTGTCGAAATCGAGAAACTCATCGAAGGTGATTTTCTGAACGGGACCGAAGTGGCGTGACGAGAGTCCGGCGAGCGCTCCGCGCGGTTTGAGGGCCACGTTACGAAACTCCACCCAGTGCACGGGGCGCACTTGCACCAAAATATTCTTCACCTGCGATTTGACCAAGCCCTCAAAGGTGTAGGTCCAGGTGGAGGACTTTTCTTGAGGTGTGCCCGAAGCTCGCTGATGGACGTGCTCGACCCCGTCCCGGTCCACGGCCACGACTCGCGTCTGCCATTGTTTCGTTTCTGGCCCGAGGACCATGGTAACGTAAGTACCCCCCTCGTCGGAGCTCATGTGATTGAATCCAGTGGCCCATTGGGGGTCGTTTGGCAGAGTTGTGACCAGCGACTTGTGAGTCTCTTCGTCGAAATCGGCGATGGTCCGCCACCCCGCGAAAAGGTAACCGAGGCGAATCGTTCCGGTACGAGTGGATGCCGGCCAAGCGACCCGCATGGGCCAACCATCGGCCAGCTTCATTCCGTCGCGAAGGATGGTGCCGCCGGTCGAAACGCTGGCAGTCGGAGAAAAATCAAATTGGACTGAGTCCGCCTGGTTGGTCAGCCCGAAAACGCGGAATGCCAGCTCAGTTTTTTCGGCGCCGGCCACCATCATGTCGGCGGGACCCCTGACCTGGAAGGTGGCGTTGGTGATCGGAGTTCCGTCAGGAAGCCACCATTGGTTGGGCAACGCGTCGGCCGGAGCCACCGCGAGCAGCTCGACTGTTCCTCCATGAGGCAATTTTGCGACGAGTGCGCCGGAAGATGAATCACGAACGGCGACTCTGGCTGGATTAGACTCTCCGGCGCGGTTCCGTAACCACGGCATCAGCCAATGGACTTGAAAGCCAGTCCACAGCAGCACCCAAAAAGTCACCGTGGTCCACCGTCGCCCGATTCTCCATCCTTGACGTGCCGAAGGAACGACCAACGAACGCGGATGGTCCTTTGATAGCGCTTCCGCCGGGCGCGGCGAGTTGAAGGCGAATCCAACTCCGATGCTCGCCATGATGCCGGCAATGGCGAGCCGCACGACCACGCTCGGCCAGCCGACGATGCCGAACCAGCCAAGAATCGAACCGCCCGTGAACGCCGTCCCGTAAGCAAACACGAGGCTGAGGAGTCCAAACGCGACGGCCAAGGCAACGAATGTTCCCCGCCAATAAATGGAACGTCGGTTGGGTACCTCCTTAACCACAGCGAAACCCATCCAGCTGTGAAATCGAGGTTGCTCAAGAGAACTCTCTGCCGGTGTTGGCGGAGGTGTCGTGGAGGCGATGGTTTCCACCCGCGACTTCACTTCACTCGCCTGTTGATAGCGGCGGTTCGGGTCGTTCTCGAGCGCCCGCAACACCACTTCATCAAATCGTACGTCCACCGACACTTTGCGCGAAGGCGGTGAGAAATTTCCCAAGGGCAAATCGCCGGTAAGCATCTCGTACAGCACCACTCCCAACGAATAGATATCTGCTCGGTGATCTACGGCGAGCGGGCGCTCAATCTGCTCAGGCGCCATGTAGTGCGGCGTTCCCATGACTTGGCCTTCGACCGTGAGCCGAGAGGAGTCCGGGTTGACGTCGAGGATTTTTGCCAAACCGAAATCGGCAATCTTCACGCGCCCTTTGCGGTCCACCAAAACGTTCTCCGGCTTGATGTCCCGATGGACCACCCCTTCGTCGTGGGCGTATTGAAGGGCATCACAAATCTGAGGAATCAATTGCAGCGCTTCCCGGGACGACAGGCGACCCGCGCGTTCCAGTTGGCGGAGATTCGCGCCGTCCACGAACTCCATGATAAAAAAGTGGAGCGAACCCGCCTGGCCGAACTCATGCACTGAAACAATGTTCGGATGATTCAGGCGCGCCAACGCTCGGGCCTCGCGATTGAAGCGTTCCGCGAAATTGGCACCGCTGCCGCTCGAAGCAGGCAGGATTTTTAAGGCGACTCGGCGATCGAGTGCCGGTTGGCGGGCTTGGTACACCGCACCCATGCCACCGGCACCGAGCAGTCGCTCGATTTGCAGTTGGGGGAACAACTTAGCCAGCTCCTCAGGGGTCGGCGGATGGAAGTGGGCGGCTCGGCCCGGAGCGGCCTCGAGTGTTTCGGCACCTTGTGCCAACAGACATGCGGGGCAAAAACCGGCAAGTGCCCCCGCCGGCAATGGTTGCCCACAGGTTGGACACGGCTTCAGGTCCTGCATGATTGTCTGCACGGCTTGTAATCCTTCTTCACCGACCTCAGAAGCGTTTTTTGCAGAGTGTTACTGGATTCTTTGGAGGATTGTTACCGGGGGTGCTCCACCGTGAATTGGTTCGGGTGACTTCCGCCGCACCCCTGAATTCAAATTGACGATTTGAAGAATCTCATTTAGCCGAGACCTGGTGTTCCAGACCCTTCAACGCTAAGGCGAAGGCGTACTCGCGAAGCCAGGCCCGGTCGCCGCTGGGTCGAGTGTCGCATCCCCTTCGCCTCTGACTCTTTTGGTGCTGAGAATTCTCATGAACCTACCCCGGAATCACCAATTGGCTCTGCTGGACCGAAGCTTCCATCCAGGGGAGGGTCTTGGTCGCCGATGATTTCTGCGGTCATTGCGGACTCGACCCCGAACCTAAGCCCCTGTCGGGGCGACGAATGAATTTTTCCGAAAGCCGGTTCTGGATCGTGCTGCTGTCGGGGCTGGCGTTGGGCCTCGGTCTCCGATTGCTGCTGAGACCGTGGCTGGCGAACCGGCTTTCAACCTTTGACCGACTCCTCCTGACCGGACTGGGACTTTACCTGCTGCTGTCGGTGAGCGCGCTGACGTTTGTGATCTTCATGACGGTGGCCGTGGTCTCCTACGTCGGCCTGTGGCTGATCCTTCGAATTGATCTCGGACACCAAAAAGGGCTGCTGTTTATTCTGATCCCGCTCCAGCTCCTTCCGTTGTTTTATTATAAATACTCCAATTTCCTGCTGAACCAGGTCCTGTCGTTGAATTTCTCGACGCTCCGGGATTTGGGGATTCCGGTCGGCATTTCCTTTTACACGTTTCAGAAAGTCGCGTTCGTCGTGGATACACTCGCCTTTCGCAAACCGCTGCCTCGGTTCCTCGACTATATGTGCTTTGCCGGGTTCTTTCCGCAGGTTGTAGCTGGACCGATTGAACGGCGGGAAGGTCTCTTGCCGCAGATGGAACAGTTCAGATTCCGCTGGGATCCGGTGGCAATCAATGAAGGTGCGGCGTGGATCGTACTGGGTCTCTTTTTCAAATGCTGCCTCGGGGACAATATCGCGGCGTACTTTATCGGGGTGTCCACCACCAACCCGTTTTCCATTTGGCTCGATAACCTCACTTTTGGCTTCCGGCTCTACTACGACTTCGCCGGCTACAGTCTGGTGGCCCTGGGATTGGCCCGCTGCCTGGGAATCACGCTAACGCTCAACTTCCTGAGCCCGTATTGCGCCACCAGCATGGTGGAATTTTGGCGCCGCTGGCATGTGAGCCTGAGTCAGTGGTTCCGGGATTACCTCTACATCCCGATGGGCGGAGGGCGCAGTCGGTTCTGGATGTTCAATCTGGCCGTCGTCTTTGTGGTTTCCGGCATCTGGCACGGAGCCGGATGGGGATTCGTCATCTGGGGTGCGTTGCACGCGGTAGCCCTGATTGGGAATCGTTTGTTGAGTCCGCGCCTCAAGGTGCCGCGGACCGGGGCCTGGCTGTTGACCATGACGATCGCGTTCGGTGCTTGGTTAGCGTTCTACGAAACCAACCCGGGAATCCTTTGGGCCAAGGCGCGCACGATGTTGACCCCGGCGGCCTACTCGATGGCCGCGCTGCAGGAGACGCTTCATCACTGGCCCGGCGGTGATCGATTCGTATTGGCCTGCTTTCTCGGAATGGCAGCAGTGATTCTTTTGGTCGAATGGCGAAGCGTCGCGGGGAGGGATCACCCCTACTTCTACCTGCGCCGGCCCTGGGTCTCGGGATTGCTGATCGTGTTAACCGTCCTGTTGGCGGCCACCAAGAACAATGCCTTCATCTACTTTGCCTTCTAAGCTGAAGATTCCGTGGCTGGCCTTGGCTTTGGTTGCGGTGGGCCTCTTAACGTGGGGCTTGGATGTGGTGTACACGCTGCGCTGGAACCCGGAACTCCAATTCTTCAAACAGGCGTATCAACTCAAGGTGAAATGGGCCGAGCGCCTGACTCGAGAGAAGCGGGACAAAGTCTTGATTTATGGCGGCTCGAGTTCCCTGTTCTCGATCGACACGGGGCGCCTGTTCGAACGTGCCAATATCCCGGCGGTCAATTTCGCTTTCGCGGCCGGAATTGGAGCGAGCGTGTTGACTCAAGCCGCAGTCGAGCAGGTTCGCCCGGGCGACACCCTGATTGTCGCCCTGGAACCCGTGTTGTTGACGGACTCGCTGGAACCGCCGGGGATGGGGGTTCAATTCAGCTTCATCACAGGGCACACTCGCTGGTTTGCCCGGCCGACCGTGGGAACGAATTCGGTCCCGTGGGTTTCGGCGTTGCTGGCCTTGAGGCCCGGCGGATACCACACCCTAACTATGCTGGGGAAAGTGATTCGGGGCGGCTCTCTCTATCGATATGAAGCTGCTGATTTACACCCCGACGGGTTCACTCAGACGGACGTCCGAGTTCCCGATTACCAGCCGGGCTGGCATTCCGGTCGCCTGCCGCCAGGGTCGCGGGCCTTCCTCCAAGCGTTGCGCGAGTGGTGTACGGCCAATCAAGTCCAAGTCTACTATTTATTGCCGTGGTCGTACTCCACGCCCGAGGTCACTGCGGAATTTCGACGGCTGAACGCGCGGCTTTTGGGAGAAATCTCCGCATACATTCCGGTTCTGGCCGACCCCCGATTGGGCGCGTATGAGGTGAAGGAACATTTTGCGGACAGCGGCTTCCACCTGAATTTGGAAGGCGCGGCGATTCGAACGGATGAACTGGCGGAGTTGCTCAAGTCGCGGCGGGTGTGGACAGAGGCCGAGCTGCGAGCGCTGGCTGGCCCATAGTGGTTCGGAGAAGTCGGCTGGCTGACTGGTGATGCGCGCGGAGCGAAACGACCTCAAGAATCCTGACGCTAACTGGGTACGGCTGCCGCGCTGCGGCGGCCCCGCGCCAAAGGCGCGGCTTTGCGCAACGACGCGCTGGAAGAATTCGACGCGTCACTGCGAAAGGCCAGCCCGGAGCTGCGCCCGGGCCGGGGACGGCGCAGTGCGCCATCCCTACCATTTGAATGGGAAGGTTGGACCTCCAAAAAACTGGACGTGAATCGAGGCCATGAACTGGGTAGGGCTGCCGCGCTGCGGCGGCCCCGCGCAAAGGCGCGGCCTTTTGGAACAACGCGATGGCTGAATTCGACCCCTCACTGCAAAAGGCCAGCCGGGAGCTGCGCCCGGGCCGGGGACGGCGCAGCGCGCCATCCCTACCATTTGAATGGTTCACGGGAAGGGCATGCCCACC
>DLVS01000582.1 GCA_003445095.1 Verrucomicrobiales bacterium | reverse complement strand
GGCCGTCAGCGGGGTCGGGGCGCGGGCGGTCGATCCGCAGCCGGGCGATCGCTGGCTGGAGGAGCCGTCCGGCGCCCGCGAAGTCGCCGGTGTCGAGGCTCCGGGAGGCCCGCGTGATGTCCGGGTCTGGCGGCGGCCGCGGGGCGAATGGCAAGCGCCACAGCTCGCCCGAGGACCCACGCAGCGCGAGGAAACCGTGCGGGTCGTCGATTCGCACGGTGGTCCAGCACCCGCCGTCGTCGGCTCCGCTGGCGGTCTGCGTGGTCCCACGGCCGGTCAGCGCGGGTCTGTTGTGGGGGCCGCAATTCATGGCGGTGCCGGCGCTGCGCAGCCACAGCACGACCTCGTCGCCGGGCTCGACCAACGTCAGCAGCACCGCCGAGAACGCGGCCGAGGGGCAATGGAATGACGAATCCGTCGACGTATTCAGGCATGGGAGTGATGATTGGTGGCAGGCGAGCTCGAATCAAGCGGCGACCGCTAAGTGCGCTAAGTGCGGTGCTTCGAATCCGGCGTCCTGTCCGGCGGGACACATGCCAGCAATGGGGCGCACCTCGACCATGGCGCCGTGAGGCAGGCCAGGACATTGCTGAGCGATCTCCACCGCTTCGGCTTCGCTCTTCACGGTGAGCAGGAAGTAGCCACCGATAGCCTCTTTGGCTTCGGCAAATGGGCCATCGGCCACAATCTTACCGTGCTTGCCGGAGACAACCTTGCCTTCGTTCTCCAACGGATTCCCGCCGGCGACTTTGCCTTCTTCGGTCAACCGTTGGAACCACGCCATCCAGTCGCCGACGACCCGTTGCATTTGTTCGGCCGAGAGACCCTTGTGCCAATCGGTGCCGCGAAAAATCAGAAGATAACCGTTATCGGAATGTGAACTCATAGATTAGTTGCGTTTAGTTCATGTCGTTGCGTTCTGCGCTTGCCTGAGGCGAGAGTGGCCCACGCTGGGTCGCGCCTCAAGCCGGCAGGACGTAGATCATCCAGGCCACTCCGAAGCGATCGATCACCATCCCGAACGAGGGCGAAAAGAACGTCTTCCCTAGGGGCATTTGCACTTGGCCGCCCGCGGCGAGGGCGGTGAACGCACGCTCCGCCTGGGCGGCATCCTTGAGCGTGAGGGACAGCGCGAAGCCAGCAAAACTGGCTTTGCCGGAACACCGGCCATCCGACGCCATGATGACGGTTTCGCCGACGCGGAAGCTGGCGTGCATGACCTTGTCGGCGGACGCCTCCGGGCACAGGGGCAGCTCCGGGCTGTCTTTGAAGCGCATCAGCGCGGTCACTTCGGCGCCGAGGGCCTTTTGGTAAAACTCAAGGGCCTGATCGCAAGACCCTTCGAAGAACAGGTAGGGTTGAACGAGTGATTGTTTCATGGTGGTGCTCATCGTTTTTCTGGGCGGCACGTTGTCCTGCCCGTATCGACAACGAACGAGAGGGGAAGTTCAGGACAAGAATTTGCACGTGGATCAAAATATCAGAGGCCGTACCTTATTTGCACCGCTCCAAGTGGCGTCTTCGTGAGATGGGGCGGCAATTGTGACGAATCAACCCATGAGCAGGAGGTATAGCTAGCGCATGGCACGGGAGTGCGCCGCGACGACCGATCGACCGTTTGGCTTGAGGAGATGACGTGGAGCGTGGATTAGGCTACCGACGTGAGCCGAGCATTCTATGACGAATTCGTTGCTCATCGGCGACTCTTGTTCCTCAAGGAGAGGATCTCGACCAATCGACCCAGTAAGTTAGCCGCTGACCGAAAGAGTATTGGAGTTTGTGCCATGCCGGATCTGTCTCCGTCGCCTTTCTCTGGATTCGCAAGCTCGGGAGCGGGAGCGCAAATATCGCGATCCGACATCTAATTCTGTTGATTCTTTTGGGCTGCCTAGCGCAGGAAGATTCGCTATTCCCTGCTCCATCCCATGGATCGCGCCAAGGACTCAGAGTTAGAGAAGTCAATCTTTGCGGCGGCACAGCGCTACGACTCGACCGCGGCCCGTGAGGCTTACCTTGACCGGGCTTGCGCGGAACGACCCGAGCTCCGCCGTGCCGTGGAGGAGCTCCTGCGCACCAGTGGAGACGTCGGTACTTTCCTAGAACACTCACCGCTTTCGGCCTTTCCTCACGATCCGGCTCCGACTGACTGGTCACCTCCCCCTTCGAACGTCAGGGCCAACGAAGGCATTGGCCAAACCCTCGGCCGCTACAAGCTGCTCGAAAAGTTGGGCGAAGGTGGTTGTGGGGTCGTTTATGTCGCCGAACAAAGCGAGCCGGTCCGTCGGCGCGTCGCGCTCAAGGTCATCAAACTAGGAATGGACACGAAGTCCGTCGTGGCCCGCTTCGAAGCGGAACGTCAGGCACTGGCGATGATGGATCATCCCAACATCGCCAAGGTCTTGGATGCGGGAGCGACCGAGCAGGGACGTCCGTATTTCGTGATGGAGCTGGTACGAGGGATTAAGATCACCGACTACTGCGACCAGAACCAGCTCTCTACCAAGAATCGGCTCGTCCTGTTCATTAAGGTGTGTCAGGCGGTGCAGCACGCGCACCAGAAGGGAATCATCCATCGGGATATCAAACCATCGAACATCTTGGTCACGTTGCATGACGGCGTGCCGGTGCCGAAGGTGATTGATTTCGGCATTGCCAAGGCAACGGAAGGCCGCCTCACGGACGCGACGGTTTACACACAATTACACCAGTTCATTGGAACGCCGGCGTACATGAGTCCGGAGCAGGCGGAGATGAGCGGTCTAGACATTGATACGCGCAGTGACATCTACAGCCTGGGAGTCCTGATCTATCAGATTTTCTGCCAGCGTCTG
>DLVS01000587.1 GCA_003445095.1 Verrucomicrobiales bacterium | reverse complement strand
CCTGCAAACGCCTCTTAGTTAGGGCGGATCGAGACACATTGAGGGCTGCACGCGTCCGCCTCAACATGGAACAAGAACAACTCGCCAAAGCTGCCGGTCTGACGCGGACAACAGTCTCCGACTTTGAGGTCGGGAAGACATCGCCTCACGAGTCCACGAGGAATGCGATTCAAGAGGTTCTCGAAGTCCGTGGAATCGTCTTCACCAACGGCGATAAGCCGGGCTTTTATTTCGACAAGGATAAAGCAAACATCCCGACTTAGGGTTTCTCGAAGACCCGACGAGGAGCCGGGCATATCGGAGATGCAATACCTACCTTCGTGCGACGTGTCGCACCAATGAAGAGTTCGCCGATGGACGTAGGTCGTCGACGGACCGCGTAATCGGTAAGACGCGTCGTTCTTGAATCCGCGGCGCTCTTTCAAATAGCCGGGGCGTTCGACTGTGGCCCCTTGGGGTCGCCTGAACCTCCACGATCGCCGTGACGCGAATGCCTCCGCGGCACGCCTCGACGGGGTTATCCGTCCCCGACGGACCTTGCAGACCATCCCAAGACGGCGAGATCGAGAAAGGGATCGAGGAATGTCTCAACTGGTGCGAGTGCAGAACTTTTGCGTGTCGATGGACGGGTTCGGCGCTGGCGAAGGCCAGAGCCTGGAGGCGCCCTTCGGACATGCCGACAGGCGAGGTGGGAGCGTCGCCCGCCTCCCGGCCGACCTGGCCTCCTGGGCCTTCGCTACCGCGAGCTGGCCGAACCGAACCGAGCCGGGCGGATCTCGAGGGCTGGACGACTACTTCACTCGCGACTTCGCGCGGAACATCGGTGCCGAGATCATGGGCCGCAACAAGTTCGGGCCACAGCGTGGCCCTTGGGAGAATCTCGACTGGAAGGGGTGGTGGGGAGACAACCCGCCCTTCCACACCCCCGTGTTCGTCCTCACCCACCATCACCGACCCAGCTTCACGCTGGCCGACACCACGTTCCACTTCCTCGATGCGACGCCCGCGGAAGCGTTGCGGCAAGCCAAGGCCGCCGCTAAGGGGCAGGACGTACGGGTTGGAGGCGGCGTCGCCACTGTTCGGCAGTTCCTCCAGGCGGATCTCATCGACACGATGCACGTCGCCGTCGCGCCGATCGAGATCGGCCGAGGGGAGCGACTCTGGACCTCCCACGAGGAACTGCTCGACCGGTTCCACCTCGAGTCCGTGCCCAGCCCCAGCGGCGTTACGCACCTGCTCTTCTGGCGGAGGTGACCGCGGCGGACGACGGGCTCAAGTCCGTCGTCCGCCGGAACAGGTGCGCGCCTAGAAGGATGGTTCAGGCCGCGCAATCGTGGAAGCCGACCGTCCCCAAATGCGCGGCCCGAAGGACGCGAGACGCGTCCCTGATGTGCTGTACCGGGACGTTGTATAACGCGCACTTCGAGAGCCGCTGCTCGCCCTCGTCGGCCATCTACGCAACGTCTCGGCCGCCGGCGATGGCCCGAAGCTGAGGTCGGATGCCTGTCAGTGTCGCTTCGATCCGGTCGTTCGTGACCGCCTCGTCAAGTGGTTATCCCGGCCTGACGCTCGGATCGGTGATGGTCCGCTCTCTGCGTGAACACCCACGGTAGAGGACGAAAGTCTCGGAAAACTGCGATGATGATCGTCGCTCATCTAAGGGGCGCTCCAAGAAATTGATTCCCCAGGCATTTCCTCTGCTCGGGGAACGATTGAGGTGGTTCCTCAACGGCAGCGACGTTGCTGTTGGTGTTGGCAGCCCCCGCCGCCCGAGGGCGAGGTTGCCTGGGGGGCAGCACCTGGCGAACCCTGATTCCTCGTCGGAGAAGCCGACATGACCGCGCATGTCGAGGCGTGGTACTGTGGTATGAGTCGATTGGCGGACCTCAAAACATCAAAGAAACCTTATGCTAATAACTAGTTCAAAGAGCTGTATCCAGGGTGGCTTTCTTGTAAGTGAAATGCTACTTCAAGGCAAGAGAAGATATCTATTCGCAGGAACACTCGATAAAACACAGGAGCGGCCAGTCCACCTGGCATTTGCAGAGTATCAGGCCGCGAGCATGATTGAGGACGGCAGGGCCTGGGTGCAAACCACTAAAGAAATCTTCGGGAAGACTTATGATCAGCTCGGTGGTTTATTATACGCAGCAATTTCCATTAAAGAACAAGATTCAATAGTCCTCTGCTCGGCTGGTCCACTCCGCATAGATCATATCGATCGCAAGAGGCAGATAATTCTTCAAAGTAATCAACAACTAGCCAATCTAGACGACGCCAGTGCCGTAGATTCGCTCGATGAGCTGCGCTCCCTTGGCATTACTGATTACCCCCCCGTACAGTATGAATGGGGTTTAGGGCCTCGTCATTCATTATTGTTTGTATGCTCACCAGAATTTCACGAAGACAGGCCTGCCGATAGCTATATCCGGCAAGCCTGTGCATTCGATGTTGAGCCATTTGTCAAATATCATTCAATCTTGATGTATCAAATAGAGATCAATAGTATCGATGAGGAAGACGTATAATTAGCATTCCAGGTCCATTTGTACTGGCGACAAATTTGCGTCGGTACTGTGCGAATACCAGCACGACGTCCTCAACTGGTCTGAAGACGCCTGAGACCACGACAATAAGGCTGGCGGTCTGCCGGCAGGAGCTTCTCGGGGGGCGCGTTGTCGACCCCCAGCCTCATCAACGAGAGGTCACCTCAGCCGGGGTGTTCAGCGAGCAGGTGTTTGACGATGTGATGAGGTAGGCTTACCGTCCGGTTTTGTCGAGCCGCTCGGTACAGCTGCGGTCCTGTCACGCGGAGTCCTAGCAGACCGTTAGCTTCGTGGATTCCTGGCACCTGACGTTCGCGCGGCTCGCTGAGTATCAGCCGGTCGGCACCGAAGCGGAGCGCACGCAGGCGCTTACGCGCTGGACCAAGATCCCAGCCTACGTGCGGCAGGAGATTTCGAACCTACGCGCCGGACTTGCGCACAAGCCGCTCTCTGGTCGTGGATTGAATGCTCGCCAGGGCCCTCTGCGCGTTTCTGATTCCGTTCGGAGAATTCAACTTCGGGCGCGGCGCTTGTTACCACCACTTCATCATTTGCAGCTCTGCATTGTCGCTGCGGAGCTGATCAATCAGCCCATCTTGGGCGGGTCAGGACTTGCATTCCTTTTCATGCGGACTGAACTTTGGAAAGAGGAAAACGCTCACTTGGGTGTTTGTTTTCCGACGCGCATAAGGCCCGCCAGCTGAACAGGTATCCTTGACGTAATAAGGACCTGATGCTACCTGCGAGAATGTACCTCGAGGTACTTGAGGTATGTCGGCAATGCACAAGGAGGCAGCCCTATGACAACGAGACAATCCCGAACGAGTCATCATCTGCTCAGCCATCATCTGCTCAGCCCTTTCGGATGGTCACAAGTCC
>DLVS01000342.1 GCA_003445095.1 Verrucomicrobiales bacterium | reverse complement strand
CCGATAGGTGTCCTGTCCCTCGCGGGCCGCTGTCCCTCGCGGGCCGGGTCCCTCGCGGGCCGCACCCGGCCATCACCAGACTTATCGATGGTTGTCCCTGCCCCTGTCCTGCCCCTTTTCTTTGGGGGGATTCTCAAGCGATGATCTCCATGATCGGGCGTCCGTGATCGATCTCCAGACGCTTGCGCCCGGGGATTTCCAATCGGCGAGAGTCGAGGCCTAACTGGTGCAAGAGCGTGGCGTGAACGTCGGTGACGTAGTGGCGGTTCTCGACTGCGTGGAATCCGATTTCGTCCGTGGCGCCGTGAACGATTCCTCGCTTGAGGCCGCCCCCAGCCATCCAGACACTGAATCCGAAGATGTGGTGGTCCCGGCCATCAGAACTTTGCGAGCCGGGCGTGCGGCCGAACTCGGTCGCGAATATCACGAGGGTTTCGTCCAGGAGACCGCGGCGGTCCAAGTCGGTGAGCAGAGCCCCGATGGGTTGATCCACCGCCCGGGCTTGACCTTCGTGGTTCGCCTTGAGTCCGGAATGGGCATCCCAAGCCCCGGCACCGACGCCACCGTGCTGGATTTGGATGAAGCGGACACCGCGTTCCACGAAGCGGCGAGCGGCCAACAATTGCTGCGCGAACTCGCGGCAGTGGGGCTGGTCGAGACCGTAGAGCGCCTTCGTTTCGTCGGATTCCTTAGAGAAATCCACGACATCAGGCACGGACATTTGCATCCGGTACGCGAGGTCATAGGAAGCCAGGCGCGCGGCTAGGGCAGGGTCCTGCGGATACTCCACGCCCCGGAGTCCGTTGAGGGTTTGCACCAGCTCGAGCCCCGCGCGTCGCTGCTCAGAGGACATGTTCCCTTCGAACCGACCGAAATCCAGCGGGTCCTTGGGATCAATGCGCAGCGGGACGGCGTCATGCTTCGGACCGAGGTAATGCCCGTCGCGCCGGTTCCAGTATTCTCGGGAGCCGATCGAGATGAACTGGGGCAGATTCTCGTTCAGGGAACCAAGCCCGTAATGCACCCAGGCGCCGAGCGTGGGGAAGTCGCCGTCGTTTTGGTGGCGTCCGGAATGGAACTGAGTCTGGGCGCCATGATTGCTGTCGGTAGTCCACAGCGAACGCACCACCGCCAGTTGGTCGGCGTGTTGCGCGATGTACGGGAACCAGTCCGAGATTTCGAGGCCGCTTTGGCCATGACGCCGATAACCGACTTGCAGCGGGTAAAGCGTGTTCCGTTGGTTCCCATTGGCGTCAGGAACCACCAGCCGCTCAAGGGCGAGTTTCTTGGGATCCTGCACCGACGCAAAGGGTGTTTCAGCAATGGTCTTCCCCGCGTACTGATTGAGCATGGGTTTCGGATCGAAGCTTTCCATGTGGCTAACTCCGCCATTCATGAAGAGCCAGATCACGCTCTTGGCCTTCGGGGCAAAGTGGGGAGATCCGTCGGGCGGCGTCCAAGCAGCGCCGGACTCCGCCTGGGCGTCCCGCTGCAGGATGGCGCCGAGGGCCAGTCCGGTGAATCCCATGCCGAGATCGGCCAGGAAGGTGCGCCGCGGAAGGAGGGGGAGGCGGTGGGTGGTTGGAAACGGATTCATCGGAGTGTCACAAAATCGGCGTGGTTGATCAGGGCCCAGACCAAATGCTCTCGGGCGCGGAGCGAAGAGGCATCGGGGACTTCGAGGGAAAGCGATGACTCGTTCGCGAGCGACTTCAGCGCGGCGTCGGTCTCCGCCTCGGTGGGCTCAAATCCAAGGATTTCCCGAAACGCCTCGTGGACAAACGCCCGATCATTACCGGGAGAAACGCGAGCTGACAGGCGCGCGGCGATCTTGGGCGCTACTTCGTGAACCAACCGACTATTCAGAAGCGCCAAGGCTTGCTGCGGGACGATGCTTTGTTCGCGGCGGTAGCATTCCTTGACGAGCGCGTCGTCGAAGGTGGTTAGGAAGAGGTTTCGGCTGTTGTTGGAATGGTAGAAATAGAGGCTGCGCCGACGGGAGGTATCTTGGGAATCCGGAGGAACCGGAGGGCCGCCCATGATCGCTTCGAGTTCGCCCGCATGAACCCATAAGGCATCCCGCACCGCCTGGGCTTCCAGACGGATGGGCACCCGACGCCACCACCAACGATTGTCCGGATCGCGCGCCAGTTCGGATTCGGCGCCGCGCAGCGAAGAACTCATCCGGTAAGCGGCGGAGGTGACGATCCGGCGGTGGAGATGCTTGAAGCTCCATCCATGCGCCACCCAATCGGAGGCGAGCCAGTCGATGAGTTCCGGATCTGTGGGCGGTGTGCCTTTGCGTCCAAAGTCAAAGACCGTGGGGACCAGCGGCGCACCGAAATGGCGATTCCACACGTGATTGACGGCTACCCGCGCGGTCAGAGGATTTCGTGGGTCGGTGATCCATTCCGCCAGCGCGGTGCGGCGTCCGGTGCTCGTGGGGACGAACTCCACCGCGGGATCGTCTTTGGTGGAATCGAGAAAGCGGGTGGGCGTCCACGCCGCGCCGACAATCGGCGTCAGCGGAGCATCAGGTGCGGGCGGTGTGTCTTTGTCGCGCTCAGCCTGGGCAACCTTTTCCCGGGCGGCATCCCGTTCCTTGATGATGGATTCTTTGTCCTTGTCCGCAGCGCGCAATAGGCGGAGCTCGGCCTCGGCGACGTCGAGTTGGAGTTTCGCCAGGGCCGTCCCGCGCTCGGCGAGGACCGCGATGCGATGGGTTTCTGACAGCTGGGTGCTGTTCGTCCAGCGGGCGTTTAGCCAGGCGGACCTTAGTTCCAGGCACTCGAGTTCCTCTGCTGCCAATGCGTGGTCGCGTTCGGCCACCGTGACTTCCGCCTTGGCTACCGTGGCGGCGAGGGGATCGTCTGGTGTTGGCCGGTCCCGGACGGTCGTCCACTTCAGTTGCGCCGCTTCGACCCGTGAACGCGCCGCCTGCCGATGGGCCTCGATGACCCAGGGACGCCGCTCTGGTTGCCACGCCTCTACCGGCAGCGTTACCGGGCGAATCTGCAGCGAGGCGAACGCTAGGAGCTCGGGGATACCTGGCGCGATCACCACCGAACGGTCGGGATTCGTTTCTTGTCCGCGAATGAACCGGTACGTGGGGGTTTCCGGCGAGCGATCGTAGGCCCGCGGAATGCCGTCGCGCTGCAGGTCGGGTTCTCCCGGCCGCATTTCCATCCGGACTTGGTAAGGCTCGAACACGGCCCGCAGGCGGTAGTAGTCGGCCTGAGCGAACGGGTCGTATTTGTGATCGTGACATTTCGCGCAGTTCAGCGTCAGTCCAAGGAAGCCTTTGGCGACGTGCTCAACGGTCTCGTCCATCCATTGGTTTCGATTGAACAGGAAATAATTCCGCGCCAGGTAGCCGGTGGCTCTCAGACGATCGAGGTCGTTGGGGTCCGACTCATCAGCAGAGAGCATCAGGCGGATCATGACGTCATACGGCAGGTCCGCGTTAAGGGACTCCACGATCCAGTCTCGCCAGTGCCAGATATGTTTTTGGCTGTTGCGATGTTGATCGCCCAGTCCCCAGCCATCGCTGTAGCGC
Source organism: Verrucomicrobiales bacterium (assembly GCA_003445095.1). Classification (GTDB taxonomy): domain Bacteria; phylum Verrucomicrobiota; class Verrucomicrobiia; order Limisphaerales; family UBA9464; genus UBA9464. The sequence goes on along the minus strand of DLVS01000342.1, from coordinate 727 downwards.
CAAATGTCCATCCAGTGCCGAGCCCAACGCTCTCCGTAGCGCGGATCCGCCAGCAGCTGCTCCACGGTTCTTTCATACCAGCCGGGTCCAGTTTCGTGTTCTAGTAGGTCCAATTCTTCCGCAGACGGGGGCACTCCGAGCAGGTCGAAATACAGCCGTCGCACCAGAACGGACCGCGGCGCCTCGGGACGCGGTTGTAGGCCGTGCTCCCGATAGCCGCGGAGGAGGAAGGCATCCACCGGATTACGTACCCAATCCGATCCCGGAAGCTGCGGAATCGCCGGAAGGGATAATGATCGGAAAGCCCAGTGATCCTTCGGGTCAGCCTCCGGTTTCTCATTCTCCGGAGCCGGAGCGCCCGCGGTAATCCAATCACGGAGCGCGTCAACCTGGGCGGCGTTGAATGGCTGTGCTTCGTGTTCGGGTGGCATCCGTTCTTCGGCGTCGGCTGCCGTCAATCGCTGCAGCAGGAGGCTGTCGTCCGGCCGTCCGGGAACCAGGGCCGGTCCCGACTTCCCACCTTGGACAATGGATTGGACCGTATCCAGACGGAGCTTGGCTTTCTGCTTCAACGCTCCGTGACAGGAATAACAACGCTCTCGGAAGAGTGGCTTCAGCGTGGTGGTGTAATCGGCGGCTCCTGCCGATAACGGCAAGACCACCAGCAAGGCTACCCCCAGCGCACGCACCCGTAACCTGAGCTGCCGGCTCAGGCTGGCCAATCGGC
>DLVS01000013.1 GCA_003445095.1 Verrucomicrobiales bacterium | reverse complement strand
AAAGCGCCCGCCAGAATGATTTCCTTATATTTGCTGCGTCATTCCAACGCCGCGGAACTGCCACCGAAAGGCGAGAAGGGCGATGCCGCCCGGCGTCTCACTGCGGAGGGCATCGACAAAGCCCGGCGCATCGGCCAGGCGCTCCGGCGGTTAGGACTGACCTTCGACCTCGTCCTCTCCTCCCCGGCGGTGCGAGCCCGTCACACGGCCGAGCTGGTCGTCGCGGAACTTCGCCCGGTGCCCCACGTTGAGTTACTCGAGGCGTTATGGATTGGCGGCGAATTCAGCGACCTATTGTCCCGACTTCGACGTCTCCCATCACGACCTCGATCCGTCCTCATGGTTGGGCACGAGCCCGATCTCGGACGTTGCATTTCCCAGTTCTTGGCGGGGGAACCTCACGTCTCCGTCCTGCTCAAGAAAGGAGGGTTATGCAAGCTTACGGTCGCTCAACTGAGGCTCGGCCGCTGCGCTACCCTCGAGTGGTTTCTTGCGCCTCGGCACTTGAGACTCATCGCTGGCGAAGGCCAAGTGAAGGCCCACCAGTAACCAACCGCGAAGGCTCAGGCGGGATCATTTTGACGCAATCTGCTCCCACCCTTTCGCGACGCCCTCTTCGATGAATCGCTGGGCGAGCGCTTCGGCCCGGGCGCTTGAATGCGCATAGGCGGTGCTGATCTTCAGCGGATCTTTTCGTTTCGCCGAGAAATCGGTCCAGAAGATGGAGAACGGCATCGCGTCCGGATCGCCTTCGGTTTGGGCGACCACCAACTTTCTGATCATGGTCTCGCCCTTGCTTTCCTTCTTGTACACCTCTCTCCGGATCACTCGGGTGGAACGGGACGGGCTGGGAATGGCGCTGGGTGGTGTCGCGGCTTGCGGAACGACCTGGGTAATTCGAGCCCCACCGGTGCCCACATCTTTATCCGTGCGGAGCTTGCTGTACGTGGCAAACGTGAGCCGTGGAAACGCCGCCAGCTTCGTGAACGTCCAGCCGCGCCCATCCCAAGCGAGCAATTGCGTTTGATTCTCCTGATCGAGTCGCGTCGCCACGATGGCATCGTCTCCTTCCACTTCGGCGATCAGTTGAGGTTTGATGAACTGAACCGGGCGGCCGTCAGAGTCCGTCATGGCCAAGGGGGCCGCCACTTTCAATGGCGCCAACTGCTGCAACAGTTCTTCACGCAATTGATCGGTGAATCCCGAGCCCACCCGCGCCAATACTTGGAACCAAGTTTTGGAATCTTCCTTCTCCGGATACGTCAAGGCCGTCAGCAGCGAGAGCACCCCGTAGCGTCCTTCGAATTCGCCCTCGACGAATCCGATGATCGCGCCATCGACCGACAGTTGCGGCTTAACTTTGATTAACTCCAGGCGACCCGGCCGCCGCAACACCAGCCCCTCGGCTCCGGCTTTAGTGACGGCCTTAAAGATTCCGTCCACCTCGCGTTCAGGCACGATCGAGCCTTCGGGACAATGAAAGGGGCTCTGAGTGTTGGTGCCGGCAAGTTCTTTGAGCTTATCCCAAGTCGTCTCAAAATTCGCGGTAGTCCGGAGGTCTTTTCCGTCCACCATGATCACATCAAGAATCGCCAGCCGCAGTGCAGCAATCTCAGTGGTGGAGCCATTGAACGAGACGCGCGCCACTTCGCTGACACTATTGCGTCGGCCGTTGATTTGACCGGGAAGGTACAATTCAGCACGAAACAAGGCTCGTTTGACCTTGAGTGCTTTGAGATGCGCGCCGAAGGACTGCAAGGCCGGCAAACCAACGCGAACTCGGCCGGAGGGAGCATTGAAGGCAAACACCTCGAACGGCTGCTTGCCGGCTTCAAAATAGATAAAGACGCCTTCGCCATCGTACTTGATGGTCTGCAGCAAGCGTTCCTCACCGGCAAATCGCTGCGCCAATTCCTTGGCGGGCACGGCAAGAAACTTCTGCCGGATCTGCGCCTGATACTGGCCCGCCACCTCCAACAACACCGGGTCCGTAATGCCGCCGCCGGGCGCGATCTGATAGAGCCCTCCTTTGGAAATCAGTTTATTGCTGTCAATCATTTGGCCGCTCCAATTCGCTATTCTTCGGGCGGTGTTTGGGCCGGTCGCTTGAGTTCCTGATCGCTGAGCATCACCACGAGCTTGTACTCACCGGGGTGGGCGCCGGTTCCGATTTCACCGTAGAGAAACGCTCGGTAGGGAGAACCTTTCTCTCGTACCACCAACGGGAGATTGCCCTTGGGGCCGGCGCCCAAGAGCGCCATCTGCTGCTGCTCGTGCAGCTCTTTCGCGATCTGATAGAGGAAATCCAGCGTCAAACCGTCTTGATGCCTTAGTTGATAACTCGCCCGAAACACAAATTGGGTCAACGCCTCCGCCATCGGGAACCTTCGGCCCAGCTTAACGGGATGGAGTGTATTTAGGTTCGGGGTGCGGATCAGATGCGGCCGTCGCTCTTTCTCGGCCCCATTCACTTCGAACAGGATATCGATCTCTTTGAAATCTCCCACGGGCTTGGGGTCAGGATCAGTCGGGTCGAAGTACGCCGCGGTCAGTTCGGTATCGAGACGTCGGCCCGCGTCCTCGAGCGCGAGTTCTGGATCGGCCTCGATGAGTTCGGTGGCGCGCAAGTTCGCCGGTGCCACCCGGCAATTGATACCATTCAAAAGGCGCATCCGTGCTACGGGCCCGGCCGATGTTTTCTGCGCGACCACGGGCTTGGGACGAACATCGGGAAGCGCGCAGAAGCCCACGCGCGCGCTTTTCCCTTGGTGCTCAAAATGGAAGAGATTCATCGGCCGGCTACATCATGGAAAAATCCAAGGGGTCTGCTTCGGCCGCGTCCGACTCGACAGAGTCAAAGAACTCGTACGTGAGGTTATTTCCAACGAACGAGATTCGCTTGGCTTGCCCCACTAACAAATAGGCTTCACTCGGCTTGACCAGAAGCAGGGCCGCGCGCGGTTGGTAGCTGGCTCGATAATTGAAGGTGGTTTCGTAGAGACCGGGTTTCATTCCCGCGACGTCGATGGCGTATACGTCGCTCACATTGAATCCGACGAGCTGGGTGACGGGCACTTCTTGGAGCGCAGCCTCTTTTTCAAACGAACTGGGTGACTGTTCGACCGGCTCGCTGTCGAAGGTCATGAGGGGCGCCTCAACTGGCGAACCTTCTGGGTCGAGGTTCACGGTGCTGATCTGTTGGCGCCGCAGGAGACGTCCATCGGGCGAAAGGTAACCGGATTCCAACGGCCGTCCCTCCTTCTCCACGAGGGTCTTCACCGCGCCGTAGAGATCCTCGGGAGTGATCTTTCCCCCCAGAAAGGCCACCGCTGTGGCTCCACCGAGCGAGAATTTGATTTCTTTCATGGTCGGGGCGCACTCGGTAGCCGCTGCCGCCTGCGGCCTCAAGCCAAAAGACTAACGAGAAATCGCATCAACTCATCAACTCAGCCTACGCTTGTTCCCGGAGGGCTCCTGGCTACATTGTCTCGCCGGCCAAATGTCCACAGTGAGCAAATCCCTCAAGATGGTTGCCTGTCCGCACTGCGGCTCGAAGGTGTTCATTCCCGGCACGCTGGCTCCCCTCGAACAAACCACCTGCGTCAAATGCAACGGCAGTATCATGATGCCCATGTCGCTGCGCCAGTTTGAGCTGCGATCGGAGATTGCCTCCGGTGGTATGGGCACCGTCTACCGCGCGTGGGATACCACCCTAGGCCGCGAAGTCGCGGTCAAGTTGATGAAGCAGGAGCTGGTCGACGACGAGGACGCGGTTAATGCCTTCGCGGCGGAAGCCCGTGCCTGTGCCCAGCTAAACCACACCAACATCATTCACGTTTACACATTCGATCAAGAAGGGCGCTATCGGTACCTCGTGATGGAATTGGCCGACGCCGGCACGCTGGACGGCAAGATTGAGAGTCATCGTCGGGTCTCGGAATTGGAGGTGCTCGACATCGGGATCAAGGTTTCGAGTGCTCTGGCCGCCGCGTTGCGCCACGGTCTCCTTCACCTCGATATCAAGCCCGGCAACATCCTGTTCAACGCCGAGGGCGAACCTAAGCTGGTCGATTTCGGTCTCTCTCGGAAAACCGACGCCGATAAAGACTACTACGCTCCGGTGTACGGAACTCCCTATTACATTGCGCCGGAGCGCATCCAGCAAACCGGCGAGAGCTTTCTCAGCGACGAGTATTCGCTGGCGGGCACGCTTTATCACGCCTTGGTGGGGCATGTGCCCTTTGAAGCGAATAGCGTGGAAGAAGTCGTCGCGGCCCAAGTTCACACCGCTTTGACGCCCCCGATCGTCGCCGCCTCGGACGTGACGCAACCGACCAGCGATGCTCTGGTCCGAGCGCTGAACAAAGATCCCGCGCAACGATTCCCTAGTTACGACGAGTTCCGCATGGCCCTCGAAGCGGCGCGCAGCCAATTGCTGATCCTTCAATTCACGGGCCA
>DLVS01000502.1 GCA_003445095.1 Verrucomicrobiales bacterium | reverse complement strand
GGAGTCTTCGCTTTGGCAACTGGGTTGGCCCGGCGGGATCCCCAGCTATGGCTCGGTCGAAATTGCTCCCGGACGTCCGGCCAACGAGGTCGAATTCTGGTATGCACTCACGGCGCTGGCCGCTCGGCGCGATTACAACATACCTGAGTTCCTTCGTCGTTTGCCCCTCCCCGAAGGATATGCCGAACGCCTGGCCGAAATGGAACGCGCCCAGCGGATTCGGCAATGGACCACGACGCTTCGCTCCGTGCCGGCAAGGAGCGTGCCGGCCACCTCAGCGCAAGCGCCGGAACTTCGGTTCCGTTTTGGCCCAGCAGAACTAGCCGTGGAAACCCGGTCGGGTGAGGGAAGTTGGCGGGCAGTAAAACTGGCGCGCAGTCGGGATTTCGACCAAGAGGGCGCCATACGATTCGCGGGTGAGTCTCAGGTCCTGTGGGCATCGTTCTTTCAGCACGTCAACTTTTACGGATCCCATGACCGTAGCTTGGGAGACGCACACCTCAGCCAGTGGTTGAGCCGGCACCTGCGCGCGCCCGCATTCGCCGATTTGTTTGTGGACACGGATGGTTCTCCATTGGTGCGTCACCAAGTGCCCTTGCAGTGGCGTATCAGCGAGCCGGACCAGCCCGGCGGTGACTACGTGTTTGAGCTCACGCAGGCGAACGGAGAACCCGTCTCCAAGATTCGCGCACGTTTTCCCGGTGAGCCGGAGTTGTACCTCACCGAAGCCGGACTTTTTCCCGGGCCTCCGGCGCTCCCCTTTCCGGTCAAATCGCGCGAACCCATTCGAATTCCGGCCGGCGCCTTCGAAACTGCGTCGGGATTGCGCGTTCTGGATTGGATTCGTACCGCTCCTCCACCGCGCCTGTCGGAACGGATCAAGGTTGTTTCAGTAACGCCGAAAATTGAGGCCCGGTTGATCCAGAGCACCGGCGCTGGGGGCTCGGAATACTGTCATCTAAAGGTTTCTGCGGATTCCGGGTCCGGCCGGCATCGCCATGGGTTGAACGAGGCGGGGTGGTACGAAGTCGCGGGCGCGGCGGAGGCTCCGAACAACTTGGTACGGATTGATCGGTCGGCGTTGGCGGGCATTCCCGAATTGGTACGAGAGACCGGGTTTAAACTGGATGCGTATGCCGGCCATTTTGCCCAGCGGGTGACGAAGACGTTTCCCGCCCAGTTCCTCGAATTCTTAAGTCGGCTCCCGGCCGGCACTCGGATCGAACTGTCGCCGGAGCTCGAATCTCTGCGTCAAGGCCGAGTAGCCGGAACGCTTCGATTGGAAGCCAACGAGGCTGGGCTCGACTGGTTCGACCTCAGTGTGGTGGTGAACGTGGACGACACCACTCTCACTCCGGAGGAGATCAAGCTTCTGGTGGCAGCCCGCGGACAATGGGTTCGACTCGGAGAGCGGGGATGGCGGCGGTTAGACTATGAATTGACGTCGCAGGAAGAATCCGATCTCGCGCGCATCGGACTGACACCTCGCCAGCTCTCCGCCGAGCCCCAACGACTCCACGCTCTGCAACTCGCGGACCCCGCGGCCCGGCGATTTCTTCCAGCGGAGACATCCGGAGCCGTCGAACGCCGAGCTGCCGAGCTCAAAGCCCGCCTAACCCCCGCACAGCCGGCGACTGTCCAAGCGGAGTTGCGTCCCTATCAGTTGGACGGATTTCATTTTCTCGCCTACTTGGCCGCCAATCGTTTCGGGGGCGTGTTGGCCGATGACATGGGACTGGGCAAGACGCTGCAGACCTTGACTTGGCTGATGTGGCTCCGCGAAGAAGGCGCCATTCCTCAACACCGCACTCGGCCTTCGTTGGTCGTATGCCCTAAGAGCGTGCAGGATAACTGGCGAGCCGAGGCCGAACGGTTCTGTCGGGGTTTGCGAGCGAAAGTCTGGACCGGAACTGCCGCGCAAGATCTCGGCGCGATGATCGACGCCGCCGATCTCCACGTGATCAACTACACTCAACTTCGGTTGCTCGAGGATTCGATTGGCCGCTGCGACTTTCTGGCGGCGATTCTCGACGAAGGGCAGTACATCAAGAACCCATCCTCGCAAACCGCGCAAGTGGCCCGGACGCTTCGGGCCGATTACCGGCTCGTTCTCACCGGCACACCCATCGAAAATCGCTTATTGGATTTGTGGAGCCTGATGTCATTTGCCATGCCCGGGGTGCTGGGAGGTCGCAGTGGATTTAGCAAGTTGTACGACGGTAAAGACGATCCGTTTGCTCGCCCCCGATTGGCCGCGCGGGTTCGACCATTTCTGCTCCGTCGCACCAAAGCTCAAGTCGCCCGTGATCTCCCCGATCGGGTCGAAGAGGATCTCTACTGCTCCTTAGAGGGCGAACAGAAGTCCCTGTATCGCGCCGAACTCAAAGCCGCCCAGCAGCATTTGCTCCGGCTGAAGACTCAGGAAGCGCTCAACAAAGATCGCTTTCATCTGCTCACGTCGCTGCTGCGACTCCGGCAGATCTGCTGCCATCCGCGGTTGCTGAAGCCAGACTGCCAACAAGACGGCGCGAAGCTCGAAGCGCTCCTCGAGACGCTGGAACCGTTGATCGAAGAAGGCGAAAAAGTCCTCGTATTCTCGCAATTCGTGGAACTCCTCGGGCTGCTGAAGGAGGCGATCACTGCGCGCGGTTGGGCCCACTGGTATTTGGCGGGAGATACCGAAAATCGCGGGGAACTGGTGCAAAAGTTTCAGTCCGCGGAAGGAGCTGGAGTGTTCCTCATTTCGCTCAAAGCAGGAGGCGCCGGGCTAAATCTTACCGCCGCTGGCTACGTCGTGTTGTTCGATCCGTGGTGGAATCCCGCCGTCGAGAATCAGGCGATCGACCGCACTCATCGAATCGGGCAGACGCGCAAAATCATCGCTTACCGACTGCTGATCAAAGACAGCATCGAGGAAAAGATTCGCGCTCTCCAAAAGCAGAAGGGCGCGCTCGCCGAAGAAGTCTTGGGCGAAGAACGCTTCTCCGCCGCACTCACGCTGGACGATCTGCGCTTTTTGTTGGCGGATTGATCCGCCTATGGTCCGCGCATCGCTTTAGAGCGCGAGCGTCTGGCGCACATGGGCTTCCAGCTTTCTCGAGTCTGCGTTGAAACGCCGGATACCCTCAGCCAATTTGTCCGTTCCCATCGCGTCTTCGTTGTGCAGCCAGCGAAACGTCTTTTCGTCCAAATGAAGTTTCTCTCCGGCGCTCGCTTGGGCGCCCGCCAGAGTCAGCGCCGGCTGCAAATCACCTGGCGAGTTGGCCAACTTCTCAATCAGATCAGGGCTGATGGTTAGCAGATCACTTCCTGCAAGCCGGGTAATCTGTTCGACTCTCCGGAAACTCGCGCCCATGACTTGGGTTTTGTATCCGAACTTCTTGAAGTAGTTGTAGATCTTCGTAACCGACGCGACTCCGGGATCCTGATCAGGGGGAATTTCGGCGCCCTTCTCCTTCTTGTAGTAATCATAGATACGCCCGACGAATGGCGAGATGAGCGTCACTCCTGCTTCGGCACACGCCACCGCCTGGGCAAAACTGAAGAGCAACGTGAGATTGCAGTGAATGCCCTCGCGTTCGAGTACTTCGGCCGCCCGAATCCCTTCCCAAGTACTGCCAATCTTGATGAGGACGCGGTCACGGCCCACCCCTGCCTCCGCATAATAACCGATGAGCTGTCGCGCCTTGGCCAGCGTGGCCTCCGTGTCGAAACTGAGCCGGGCATCTACCTCCGTCGAGACTCGGCCCGGAACGTGTTTGAGGATCTCGAGGCCGAAGAAAACGAACAGTTTGTCCATCATGACCGACAGGCGTGCGTTCGCGTCGCCCGCCTGCTTCTTGGCGAACAACACCGCTTGATCCACCAAATGTTGGTACTGGGGCAGTTGGGCCGCCGCGAGAATGAGCGACGGATTGGTCGTGGCATCTTGAGGTTTGGCGCGGGCAATCGCGTCAATGTCGCCGGTGTCGGCAACGACTACCGTGTATTTCTTAAGAGAATCGAGGAGTGACATGTTGGGAGCCGGTTACAAGTACCCCAACATTCTAGGCGCGTTGCGGATTTTGGAAAGCGGCTTCGCGTACTTCCATTCGCGCAGGAGTCTTCGCAACGTGGGTGCCAGTCGACGATAACTGGTACTGGGTCCGCCCGGACGCCCGCTTAAGTCATCCCTAAACGTGACAACTGGTCTCGATACGTCCGGCTCAAGGTCAGTCGGGTGCCGTCGCGAAGGGTTACGCTGTATTCACCATGGAAAAGCGGCTGGAGTTCTTTGACTCGATCCGTGTTTACGATCGTAGTGCGACTAATTCTCACAAACCGTTCCCCCGGCAGCCGGTGCTCCATGGCGGTCAGTGTTTCACGAATTAAATGGGTGTGCGTGCCTACGTGCAACTCCACGTAATTGTCGGCCGACCCCACCCAATCAATCTCCGGGACGTTGACGAAAATGACCTTGCCGCCGGTCTTGACGGGGATGCGATCAGGGCTCGCTGCCGGGCGAGGCTGCAATTGGGCGATCACCGCGTGCAGCTTCGACGTGAGATCGTCGGCGCTCGTCGTGCGAAGGCGGTCCACGGCGCGGTGAAGGGCGGTTTTGAACCGGCCACGGTCGAATGGCTTGAGCAAATAGTCGACCGCATGCACATCAAAGGCACGCAGAGCGAACTGATCATGTGCCGTCACAAACACCACCGCCGGAGGAACTTCTGCGCCAAGTTTTTCTAAGACTCCGAATCCCGTGCAGCCCGGGAGTTGCACGTCGAGAAAAACCAGGTCAGGACGTAGGCTTCGAATTTGCTCGACCGCCTCATCTCCGGAAGCTGCCTCGCCCACCAGGGTGACATCCTGTTCTTGGGCCAAGAAATTCCGCAGCCGCTCGCGCCCCAATGGCTCATCGTCCACGGTGAGCACGCGAAGTGTGGAAAGAGTCGAAGTCATAATGTTGTAAACTAGCAGAAGGCTCGGGTCGTGCCACTCCCACCTGAGAAAGCTCACGGCCTGCCGCCGCCGCGAATTCACGACCAGCGTGTGGGATTCGCCGCGGCCGGGCGAGCTCGGAAATGTTTTGGGGCCATCCCAAATGATTTCTTGAACCGTCGATCAAAGTAACTCTGATCGGAAAACCCCGTCTCCGCGGCGATGTCCGCGACACTCCGGTCAGTCTCGCGCAAAAGTTGGGCGGCCCGCGCCAAGCGGACATGGTTGAGGTAGGAGACGAGCGTCATGCCAGCGACTTGCTTAAACGCCTTCATGAAGGCCGCTGGGCTCATCGCGACTAACCACGCCGCTTGCGACACGGACAGTTTGTCAGCGAAACTTGTCTGAATTCGGTCAAAGAGTTTTTTCAAGCGCAGCGAACGTTGTTGCTGGCGCATGAACTCCCACTTCAGTACGTCGGAAGCCCGGAATTGGCGGGACAAATGATAGAGCAGCTCCAGCAAGTAGGCTTTGCTGCCCGCTTGAACGAATTGCCGTTCGTCGTGACCGAAGAAGATTTCCAGCAACCGGGCCAACGCGACCTGGGCGCAGGGAGTTGCCTCGTCGTCGGCCCTCAGCACATGGGGTTGGCGGTCGAGCTTGGAGTAGAACGGCAGCAAGAACGTGTAATCACCCGACGGTGAACCCAGCGAATAGATGAACTCCGGCTGAAAGCTCACCACCACGACTCGGGTATTGAAGCCCGGAAAATCGACGACGTGGTGCAGTTTGAGATTGTCGACCACGAGCATGTTTCCTCGCTCGAGCAGGACTAGCTGGTCGCCCATCCGAAATCGCGCTGGACCATCGAGGGGCACGAATAGTTCCAGCCGTTCGTGCCAGGTCTGTCCTCGCGTATGCCTTCGCGAACTATAGTGAAACAGTTTGATCGAGAGCGGAAACTCGGGGGTAAGGTCGACTTGGTAGTGTCCGCGGGCATCGAGTTGGGCTGCGATATTGTGCGGTTCGAACTTCAAACGTCCACAGACCGCCCGGAGCTCATTGAGCGCTTTGCTACTTTTCATTCTAGTTGTCTGGCCGGAGCCGCTGAGTCAATAAAAGCCAGGGCGTGTGGACCTAATTCCACAGCTGATGCCAGCGGCGCTGGAGTCCGCCTCCAAAACTCTTCAGGCTTCTGAGTCGCCCCAACAATGTTCCTCGCGTCGAGAACTCGGAGTGAAGCGTTGGCAATCGTGGTCAACCGCACCGACACCGGATCGGGCGAGAGGTTGGCGAGCAATACGCGAAGGCTGCCCGAGCGGTCGGAGACGGCGAGCGAAGCCACCCTTAAGGGCTCGCTAGCGACTGTCGCTGCGATATCCCGATAACCGCGTAGCGCTGCAAAGACGTGCCACAGCGGAAA
>DLVS01000359.1 GCA_003445095.1 Verrucomicrobiales bacterium | reverse complement strand
GGCAACGCCGCTTCCATTCCCGCGACCACTACCACGACGCGAGCCGCTTGAATCTCCGGCAAACGACGCAGTAGCCGATGCAGGCCGGCCACTCCGACATCCGAAATCCGGAGCACTCGATGGCCGAGGAATTCCGCTGTCACGGCCGCTTCTTCGGCCACGGGCAGATCACTGGTTCCCGCGCACACCACGGCGATCGTTCCTCCGTCGGACGACGGTTCCCGCGCACCGACCGTCAGAATTCGGGCAGCCTCATGGTAAACCGCGCTCCGAAATTTCCGCCGAAACGGCCCGGCATGGGCCGGTGTAATTCGGGTGGCGAGAACCCGACCGCTCGCCTTGACGATCTGCTGCGCGATAGAAACCACCTGCGCTGGGGTCTTTCGGGCGCCGAAAATGACTTCCGGACAGCCTTGTCGGAGCTCCCGATGCAAATCCACCGAGGCGAAGCCTAAATCGGCCACCGGCGCCGTCTGAAATCGATGGAGGACCTCATCGCGGGTCAATTCACCGCGAGCGAATGCATCCAGCAATTGGGCAGCTTCGTCAGGAATCATAGCAGTCGGCTCGGGAGCTTGTCTGAAGGTCAGGGGCCAGGTGAACGAGGACTTTCAAAAGATTCGAATCAAACAATCGTGATACGTTGATTTCAATGTTGATTCTCCCATTGGTCCGGGCAGAATGTGGTTGGTGATCCGTTTGATCCATGACGTCCACGTCGCTCTCGCCAAGGCGGACCGACCGTCGATTTCGGTCGAGTTCTTCCCGCCGAAAACCGACGATGGAGAGCGGAATCTGTTCACCAATACCCTGCCCGAACTGGTCAAGGTGAATCCCGCGTATTGCTCGGTGACGTACGGAGCCGGGGGCGGAACTCGCGATAAGACACTCGGCATCGTGGACCGCATCCAACGGGAGTTCGACCTGACCACCATGATGCACCTGACGTGTGTCAACGCGACCCGGGCGCAACTGCGAGAGGTGGTTGAGGAAGCACGCGGAAAGGGAATCCGGAACATTCTCGCCTTGCGCGGTGATCCCCCGGGAGGCGGCCCGTGGACCAAGACCGAAGGCGGATTCGAATACTCCCGAGAGCTGGTCTCCTTCATTCGAGAACTCGGCGGGTTCAACATTGGTACGGCAGGATTTCCCGAAGGCCACTTGGCTCAAGCCGCCGGCAAATTCGTGGCCTGGGGATTCCTGGCGGAGAAAGTTCGCGCCGGCGCAGATTTCGTAATTACCCAGCTCTTTTTCGACAACGCCGATTATTTCGCTTTCCGTGACCATCTGGTGAGTCGGCTGGGGGTTACTGTTCCGCTGATTCCCGGATTGATGCCCGTGTTATCCCGGAACCAGACCAAGAAGTTTACCCAAATGTGCGGAGCCAAACTTCCCGCGCCGTTCCTGCAACGCCTCGAGGAGCTGGGTGACGATGACGCCGCGGTAACTGAGTTTGGGATCGAGTATTGTTCGCGTCAGGTGGAAGAGTTGTTGCGAGAAGGAGCGCCGGGAGTTCACTTTTATACGTTGAACAAGGCGCATTCGACCGTTCGGGTCATGCGGAATCTGAGCTTGGCGTAACGGGCGGCGCGCGGTACGCCCTACGAATGATCTCGCGACGATTTAAGCGGGTGCTGGGCTTCGCCGTTTTGGCAGGTATGGTTGGAGCAGCGGATGCGCCGAGTAGCCAACCCAATCCCGCCGTGCCGCCCGGATACGCTTTGGTCTACGAACAGCACTTCGATGCACCCGAGTCCCTTCGACAATTCACCTACAGCGATCCCCAGGCCTGGAAGTTCTCCGGGGACGGAGCAAGCTTCGCGCTCGAATTAGCGAAGCAGAGCGACTATCAGCCTACCGTCCGCTCGCCCTTCAATATTGCTTTGATCGGTGACCGTATCTTCGGCGACTTCGTTCTCGAAGCGGATCTGATTCAAACCGGCAAAGAGTACGGGCATCGGGATATGTGCCTCTTTTTCGGGGTCCAAGATCCGGCGCATTTGTACTATGCCCATATCGCAACCAAGACTGACGACCACGCGCACAACGTGTTCATCGTGAACCAGGCGCCGCGCATCAAGATCTCGAGCCAGACTACTTCCGGCGTGAATTGGGGATTAGGCGTGTGGCATCGCGTCCGATTGGAACGTCAAAAGGGTAAGATCACCGTCTTCTTCGACGATATGAAGCAACCCATCATGTCGGCGGACGATCAGACTTTTGGTGCGGGGTGGGTTGGTTTCGGATCGTTCGATGACACCGGCAAGGTGGACAATATCCGGATTTGGGCGCCGTCCGAGCCGGAACGTAAGGTTGCAAGTTTCTTCCGATCGGTTCCGTAGCACCGCCGGTCACACACAATTCACCGCGACGTCAAGTCGGGAGATCGCGAGCCGTCCAGGTTACTGCGGCAACCGGTAGGGGTACAGTTAGGTATGGTCGCGTCGGATCCTTACCCTCGTCCGGAGGAAACAACGTTTGATTAACTCCGAGATTGCCCGTGTCGGTTTCGGTCCAATCGGGTTGGTTCTGGGGATTGGTAGGCGCGTTGACGTAGCGGAGGAACGTGGGCGCCTGCCATCGGACACGGTGCCGACCGGGCTTCGGCAAGCTGACGGTCGGGGGAGGATACCAGACGAGAGACACGCAGGTGCCATTGAGGTCGGCACCTTGAGCTTGGAGTGTTTGGACTAATAGCGCCAGATGGTTGATGTCCGGACGGTAGTGGCCACTGCTATTATCCAGAAAGGCGAGTTTGCCGTTGGGTGCAAAGAGAAGTTCCCCGGCGCACACGACAGGCTTGCCGGCGTTGAAAGTGGAGTGATTGATGTAGCCGGCGACGTCGGTACTCAGCGCGTCGGTCGAGTACAGGATGCCATAACGGTCTAGGGCGTACACTTCGCGGTAGTTGCCGGACTTCACCGGCTGGTTCTGGCCGTCGATGAAGCGACCCTCCAATGAGACTCTTCGACAGCACCTAATGCGCTGAAACTTGCTAAAGTACTCCACGCGAATGTCGGCGATGGTTTTGCCATCGGGATTCTCGCCGAGCACCACCTTCTCCTGCGCATCGCAAACCGCCTGGAATTCATCGGCAGTAAGGGCATCGAACGTCCTGCTGGCCGCCTGGGGTCCCCAGTTCTTAGCCTTCTGTAATTCGGCGGTAATCTGCTTCGGCATTCCGTCGAGGAGCCCATGAATACCGCTTCCGGCCATGGCGATCTGTTTATTGTTGCGCTCGTAGTAGATTCGCTCGTTAGCGTAGCCAGGGCCTAGCGATTTGGTGGGGGCATCCTTGCCTTTGTTGCGAGTCTTCATCAGCTCGAAGAAACTACGAGCGTTCACCGAGGCGAAACCGTCGAGTTCACTCATGCAGGCCAGCTTGAGTTTAGAAACTTCTTCTGAGCGTCTCGTGGCGGCGTGTTTTGGATTCGACTTTAAATAAGCCGCGCATTCCCTCAACAACGTGTAAAGCCGCTCGATTTGAATATCGTCACTGGCCTTACCCGAAAGCTTCCAAGCCGCAACGGCGTTGGGTTGGTATCGCTTTTCAGCCGCCTTGTCCGGCGGTGAGAAACATCCCCAGTACTGTTCGAGACAGAAATCGATTTTCGCGATTTCCCCGCGCACATCTTGGAGCCGCAGTTTCCAGGCCCCCAGTCGTTCCTTCTGGGTTGTCGCCGTTGCTTGTAGGAACTTTTCGAGTGTTGGTATTGGCATCGGAACTTGGATTTCTTGTGGGCCGGCAAAGCGCCGACCTGGATTGGGGGATCGGAGTAGTTAGGGGTGAAGCAATCGGTTGGCGAGGCTCTTGGCTCCCTCGATTGGATTCATGAAGTTGAAGGCAAAGTCGACGGTCCCCGGCCGCCCCATATAGATAACATCAGCCGAAAGTGAGACCACCCCGGTGGCGGCTTCGGTGAGGCTAGCAGAAAACCGCGCGGCGGTGACGTTGAGCAAATTGGCAATTCCATGGTTGTCGATATAATTAGCGACGTCTCCAACGGCCCCAATGGCCTTTTGAGCGGCCTCTAAGATTTCCTTGGCCCGATTCAGTGCGAAAGTGGCAGTTTCTTGAGCGCCCATGAGACCGAACATGCGCGGATCCATTTCTACTGGCGTCAGTTGGGCGCCTTTCTTGATACCTTCCAATACTTGGTTCGATGCTTCCAGAAAGGCGGTCGCTGAATACTTTGCTGCTTCGAGACTCGAGATCGTTGCCGCAAAGGGTATCGCTTCAGTAATCTGCGATTTGTTCCAAACCCAATCCGATTTCGGAAGGTTGTAGTAATCGCGTTTGGTGGACTCGATCTGGCCATTGAGCGAGTTCACCTCGCGTTGCCATTTATCGACCGTGGCCTGCGCGTCGCTCAGGTTGCTCGTCGCTGCGCGGCGCTCGCCCTCTATCGTTGCGCGCATGTCCTTGATCTGTTGGTCGAGCGAATCGACGTCCTTTTGCTTGGCGTCTACCTCAGCTTTCGCGCTGTCCACTCCTTTGCTGGCGCCTTCGATTGCTTTCTGGAGGGCATCCGTCCCCTGTTCGATTAAATAACGGAATAGGTCGCTTTCAAAGGTGGCCGTCACTTGCAGGGCGCCGCCATTCATTAGATCACTCCCGCTGACTGCCAGCGCAGCCTGAAATACACCGAACAGGTTACCAGTTCCGGCAAAGCGGACATTGCCCTCTGTGAAGACAACGTCGGTCGTGGTACTCAGCCCCAGCAGGGAAGCGCCTCCGCTCAGAGTCAGCCGGGGAGAATCGGCTGTGGTCAGGATCGCGGTCGGCCCGGATGCACCGCTGGCGTCGGTGATACTGAGGATGTCGCCCACACTGATCTTGGACATCGCGGCCGACAGTTGGGCTCCACCATTACATTTTTGGATAGAGAACGTAACAGTCTGATTCAGCCAAGTGCCACGCACCCGTGCGCCGATTTGGGTGATTTCGGCGGTCGCGCTGGCGAGCGTGAACGTCCCACCCAACACCATCGAAGCAGCACCCGCGAGTGCGAACTCCTGATCGCTAATCCGGCCCGCAAGTTGACCGGTAATCCGGAGGAGCGGTGAACGGGGAAACAAATCGAGTGCACCTTCTACGGCAAACTCGCGGTCCGTCAGGGCGAGCTTGCCCGTGAGCACCTCATCACCGAGCAACGTCAGGCGACAATGCCCATTGATCTGAATTCCCGTGTCCTTCCAAGTCGCCTGCTGAGGGATCAGATTTGCCAGTTCAGACCGGGCCCGAGTCAATTGTGGCTCAGCTTCACTCAGGTTCGCCGAAGCCGAGGCGATGGTAGCTCGCGACTCGGCGATGGCGGACTCCAATTGGGGGATCTGGTTTTTTAAATCGGCAATTTTCGTTTCCGACTCGGTGATCATTTTTTGGAATGCCTGAGCCCCAGGTGCTGGCGGACCCACGCGTACTGGCGGGTCCCCACCTGCCGGCACGTCTCGAGGCGTTGTTTGTCCACCAGGGGCGGTCTTCAAGCCGCCCGCCTGGCCCCAATAGTTGCCGTACCCCCCCGGGCCCCCGGGCCCCTTAAACCTGGGGTCGTCAACATCAGCCAATCGGGGATTCACCCTCCGACCACCCGCCGGGACAGAACCGATTTTCTCTGGAGGCGCATCAGCATCACCCAAGTCGGCATTCATCCTCCAACCACGGAAACGCTGGAGTCCAGGCAAGCGCATCTGGAATTGGCGGAGGTCGGCGTTGAGTTTTGTGAGGTTCTTCTGATCCGAACCCAACCGGTCATTGCGGTCGGCTATCTCTTGCTTCAAACGGGCCACCTCCGGGTCCAGTCGGTCCACGAGTGCTTGGCATTCTCTGATAGCCGACAAATTAGGACTCTCGGCGTGACCGAAAATCGCGCATCCTCCGGCCTCGAATTCCAACACGTCACCAAGCCTCCCATTCAGCCCGAAGCCAAATCCAGCCCGCCCATTGGCCGCCTGAGCCAGCGCCAGTCGCACACTAAAACTGACCTGAGATGCGAGACTCCAATCCCCCAACAGAAGCACGAAGGCACCCTCGTCGCTCGCCGTCCCCAGGTTCGCGAGGGTGAGCATCTCCTCGCGCTGACCTGCCGGGAGCTCATTGAGCCGTTGGAGGAACTTCCCCGGCTGGCCCGAGGCCGAGTCCAACCCTCGAAACTCTTCCGACGTCGTCATCGCCCAGGCGACCTGGACCGACATCGGTCCGAACGTAATTTCTTCCTCGCCCACCCGGTACGAGAGCGGCACCACACCAAGCAGACGCGCCAACGAAGGCTTTTTGAGCGCATTCAGCATTTCCGCCAAGCCTTTCGTCAGCGAAACGGAAAAAAGCTCGCCCTTCTGCCCCAGCAACTTTCCGCCAAGATACTTGGGCAATTGGATGTATCCGGGATTCACGCTGAACTTCAGTCCGAGATTGTGTCGGGCGAACACGTCGTCGTCGGTCGCGGTCGGCAGGAGATAGTCTGAATCGGTAAAGAAGGGTTTTATGTCACGGAAGAATCCCATCAAATCTCCCGCCCCCGGCTTGGGTTGAGGGAATTGCCAGCGGAGCCCAAACCCGTGACCAGCGAACTCCAACGCTTCCAATCCCACGTTGTCGTAAAAGATCGGCACCGGGATGGGAATACCGGTCTGGTACACCACGATCATGAACAACCGATCAAGACAGAGATGCCGTTGAAGATCGTGCGGACGCGGCAGCAAACTGCTGTCGGAATCGGGCAGGAGTAGCGAGGCGGCAAGATTGATGAGATCGAATTGGTCGAAGTCGGCATCAACATGGATTTGGAAGAGAGAACCACCGAGCAATTCGCCGAACGAAACGCTACGAAGCTCAATTCCGTTGAGGGCAGGCACCGGAACGGGCGCGAGCGCCAACGAGGGCAGCAGTAGGCGGATTGGTTGATTGGGATCCTTAACCCGGGCATCAAGGCGGACGTTGCCTTCGGGCGCAGCGCTGAGGTCGAAATTGAAACCGTCCGGAACCTGGATGCTGAGATACTTCTTGAAGCGATCGGGAAGCTGGTCGAGCCGATCGCCAATGGTCTCGATGGCGTCGGTGACTTCGTTCGGAATCTGTCCCTCGCTCACTTCCTGGAGCATTTGCGTGAGTTCATCCGTACGGAGATGTCCTTCACTGTTGACGAGCGTGATGTCCTTCAGTGGAACGCCGTCGGGGAAAGCTTGGCTGGCCGCCCCGAGACCGCCCGCTTCCAGGATCTTTTTGAACGGCGCGAGCGGAACCTTCAACGGACGTGTAATCACAAATCCACCGCTGGCTCGGAAGGCCGTCGTGGCGGCGTCGTAGGTGAGGACCGGGACTCTCACCTTGGCCGCGCCGAAGTTACCGAAATCGCAATTCCACCAAGCCTCGCCGTTTTCGACGACCGATTTGATAGCTCGGATCGGCGACGTCAGCGGCCGAAGGCTTAGGCCAGCGGTGCCAATCTCAACGGCGAGGCGGAAAAAGCTGTCCGCTTTGCCTGGCTGATAGGTGTTGAAGAATTCAACGGCGGGAGTGCCGTCGCTTTTGGAACCGAAAATGTGGTTCAATTCGCAGGGCAGCCCCAGTCCGAGATCGGCGGTCAAGGTAACCTCGCGTCCAATCCCCACTCGAAGGCTGGGGATATCGATACCGACCTGGCCCAACTCCGCCTTGGTCTTTCCCACCTCAAGCGCCGGAAGTTGAATCGATTGATCTTGGACCACGCGATTGGCGGAGATGATAACGCCGGCGGGATCGGCACGAATGCTACCGGAGATTGACCGGGGCAAGATCTCAGCAAGGCGTTGGGGAAGCCCTTCAATCCGGAGTGCGCCGGCTGCTTCGAGGACCCAAGTGCGTGTTTGGCTGCCAGCGCTCGGCGCCTGGGAAGCAAAGGAAAACCGGCCGGCTTCTACGTTGACCGTGACCTCATGGTTCGGAAAAGGGAGTTTGGCGGACACGCGCGAGCCCGGGGTCAATTCAAGCGCGATGGAATCGGCGGTCGCCCCGTGGGCCAGCACGAGGTTGCCTGAGAAGCCGGGCTGACCTCCCAGTTTCAGGGTTGCGGCAGCCACTAACGATAGATCCCACGTCCGGGCCGAAGTCGAAGTTGCTGGCGCAGTCGTTGGGGTTGTCGCTGGCGCGCGCGTGGCCACGACGGCTGGCGTCGTGGCTGAGCGGGCCTTGAGGACGACGTTGGCGGCCGTCAGAGCGACAATATCCGGGATCGCCAGGGCGTCGCCCGAAAGCTTCGTAGCGAACTCAAAAGTTCGGGCATCCCCGGCAATTTCCATTCCGGCTTTGAACTCGGCAGATTCATTGAAGAAAATTCCTTGGAAGCCTCCGTTGAGGGACCAGCCGCTCAGGGCTTTGGTGAAGGCTAGATTTCCGCCGTTGAACCTAAGCCCGTCGGCGATCGCAATCATGCCTTTACACTGAAAGTTGAGCGCCGCGGTAACCGGGGCTCGGTTGGGCGGCTGGGTCGTCAGTGCGGGCGCGGCCCTCTCGACCGCGAGTGTGCCGGTTAGCTGGGGTCGGCCACGGGCACCAAAGGGTCGCTGCCACTCGGCATCGCCATTACCGCTGAAGCGGAACGTCCCGGACTTCGGCGTGACGGTGAGGCTCATGCCACTGGTTGTGAAGCGCGGCAATTCGGCTGGAAGTTTGTCACCCAGAATTTTTTCGAGAAGAGCCGAGAGGTCGAGCTTCGAACCAAACTACAAAA
>DLVS01000842.1 GCA_003445095.1 Verrucomicrobiales bacterium | reverse complement strand
CATAGTGCTCGTGGTGCCCAGTCAAAGGCGATTCAACGCGCTCAGCACCGCCTTCACGGACGCCAACTCGATATTCGTGTCCACCCCCACACCCCATTTCATTCGATCGTCGGCCGAACGAATTTGGATATAGGCAATCGCGCTCGCTTCGGTACCCGCGCCGAGCCCGTGCTCCTTGTAGTAAGCGACGCTGAAAGATGGAGCACCGGCGGCGATGAGCGCGTTGACAAACGCGGCGATCGGACCGTTACCGCGTCCCGTGATCGCCAGCTCGTGGCCGTCTCGTTTCAACGAGGCCCGGCAGTCGAACACTTTTTCCGTTCCGTCCGCATGGAAATGGATCAGTTCCCAGGGGGTCGAGCGTTCCACGTATTCGCGCCAGAACATTGCTCGCAGTTCCTCCGCCTTCACTTCTCGGCCAAGCGCGTCCACTAAGTCATTAGCGATTGGGCCGAACTCTCGCTGGAGATCTTTGGGCAGTTCGATCCCGAATTGAGTCTCAAGCAGATAGGCCACGCCGCCTTTGCCCGATTGGCTATTCACACGGATGACCTCGTGATACTCGCGGCCGATATCGGTGGGATCGATCGTCAAGTAAGGCACGTCCCAATACTCACGCCCGCCGCGGTCCCACTCGCCAAGGCCTTTCTTAATCGCGTCTTGATGCGAACCACTAAACGCGGTGAAGACGAGTTCGCCCGCGTAGGGATGACGAGGCGGAACCGTCAAGCCGGTGCAGCGTTCGTAGATATCCCGCACGGCGCCGACTTCGGAGAAGTCCAGCCGGGGATCGATGCCATGCATGTAGAGATTCAATGCGACGGTGACCAAGTCGAGATTGCCCGTGCGTTCGCCATTTCCAAACAGGGTTCCTTCAACCCGGTCGGCCCCCGCCAGCAATCCCAACTCGGTCGCCGCAACGCCCGTCGAACGATCATTGTGCGTGTGCAGGCTAATGGTCAGCGATTCGCGATTTCGAATATTGCGGCACACCCATTCGATCTGGTCCGCATACACGTTGGGCATCGCGACTTCGACCGTATCGGGCAGGTTCAAGATCATCTTCCGGTAGGGCGTGGGTTGCCATACGTCCATGACTGCTTCCGAGATTTCTTTGGCAAACTCGACTTCGGTCGCGCTGAAGCTTTCCGGCGAGTATTGCAGACGAACATTCGTACCCTTCAAACGAGGCAATCGTTCTTGAATCCATTTTGCGCCCTGGACCGCAACGGCTTTGATCTCGTCTTTCGACTTGCCGAAGACGACGCGGCGCTGGGCCGGTGAGGTGGAGTTGTAGAGATGAATGATGACGTTCTTCGCGCCGACTAAGGAGTCCACCGTTCGCTCGATCAATTCCTCCCGAGCCTGCACCAGGACTTGCACGGTCACGTCGTTGGGGATGTGACCATTTTCGACCAGGAGCCGATTGAAGCGAAACTCGGTGTTCGACGCAGAGGGGAAGCCGACTTCGATTTCTTTGAAGCCGCACTTCACCAAGGTCTGAAACAGTTCGAGCTTCTGCGCCACGTTCATGGGCACGGGCAGCGCTTGATTGCCATCGCGAAGGTCCACACTGCACCAAATCGGGGCCGCGGTGAGGACGCGCGAGGGCCATTGGCGATCAGGCAAGGAGACCGGCGGAAACGGCCGGTATTTGGTCGCAGGATTCTTTAACATGTTTTGGACTGGTGGTGACAGGTCCGGCCATGCGTCGGTCAACCGGCGGTGCGGGAAACGAAAAACCCCACCGCCGGAATGCGGCGATGGGGCGGAAAGCGTTGTGTGCGTCTCACCGAACCCCGACCGCCGCACTGCGAAGAAGCAGCGCGCTCGCGGTAAGTCGGCGTTCGATGTGTCGAATCACTTGGGACTGTGTAAGCCGGCGGCCCCCGCGGGGCAAGAGCATTTCCGAGCCGCGAGACCGGACTGAGCGAACTTCAGTCCGCTGGGCCTTAATCGCGATCAGAACGACTGAAGTCTCCCAACCCGCGCGCGTATTGACGTTCCTACGGGATGAATTCCGTTCGCGGACTCGGAGCGCCCTCAACCAGTTGTCGACTTAGCGCCGGAAGATTCCCGCGGGCGGCGTATCGAAATCCGCGAGCATGACCGGGCGCAATTCGTCGGGAATGGGCAAATACTTACCGGTCGATTCGGACAGCAAGTCGCCTGCGGTGTTGAACAATTCGCCCTTCGCGAGGAAGAGGCGGCCCCGCTTGTTCGCCTCCAGTTCTCCACGTGCCAGGATATCGGATTCGGGCGTCGCTGGCCTTTGGAAACGGACGGTCATTTCGGCGCAATAGGACAGCTCGCCCGTTCCGACCCCGACCGCCCAGACCATGATCTCGTCAAGAACCGTGGCAATGAGTCCGCCATGGATCGTGTCAGTGAAGCCGCAGAATTCCCGGCGGAACTGGAATCGCGCCTCGACGACCCGCCGATCCGTCGCGATGCCGAGCCGGAGGCCGACTGGATTTTGCAGACCACAAACGAAACAGTTGCGGGTGTTAGGCAGAGGTTCCATGCGGGCCGCAAATCAACAAAGAACTCGGCCCCAAGGCGAGCGAACAAAAGAACAAACGGCGGACCGCGGTGGGGATACGGCTGAGCGACCCGTGCAACCTTTTGTTGCACCTGCAACAAAAGGTTGCACATGCGAGGCTGACGATTGGTGGCGCCAACCCCAGGTTGGCCGATGAGG
The DNA here is from genome assembly GCA_003445095.1 of Verrucomicrobiales bacterium. GTDB lineage: Bacteria > Verrucomicrobiota > Verrucomicrobiia > Limisphaerales > UBA9464 > UBA9464. Next base: position 6,432 of record DLVS01000842.1, on the reverse strand, counting down.
AGTCCTCCGCCTCCACCAACAACCCCGGGAGGCGTTCGCGAGCGAGCGCCCCCAAATCCGCGCTTGCAGGAGAATTAAACTCCCATAGCTTCGACTGGAGGCGCCCGACAACGCTTTTGGAAACATCAACTTAACTTAACCGTTACGTCCGCATCGCATGAGTGCTCATGCCGCCACGTCCTCGCTCCCGGAGTATCGCATCACGTCGGAATTGAACCGACAGTCGTTGCCAGGAGCGGAGCGGGACCCGGACCGCAAGGTCGCGTGGATGAACGCGATTTGCGTCCTGGTGCTGGCGGTCGGGCTTCTCATGACGGACAAGCCGGCGGAACTCGCGTTTACACCCGAGATATACGAGCCACCGCAAACGATTGAATTGCCGCGAGTCCTTCCCGAGACCAAGCCGGAGATTCAGGACCTGAAGGTCGAGGAAGTCACCGATTTTGAACCGGTTGCCCAACCGACGGTCGTCGTGGTGGCTGCCGACGCGTCAAAAGTACCGTTCGCGGTGCCCGTCGTCGGAGCGACCCTTGTTTCTTCCGACCTCCGCCAGGTTTCGGCTCCACCTAAGTTGTTGGTGATACCCAAACCACCGCCGCTCATGGTGCTCAAATTCACCGAACGGGCGAATCACGGCGACCTCCCCTGGCCGACCGATAAGGATTATCCACCGGAGGCCCGAGCTAGAAAGGAGCAAGGAGATGTTGTGATGGTGGTGGACGTCAGTGCCGATGGCGGGGCTCCCACCGAGGTTACCATTGAGCGGCCTGCCGAATCCGACTATCTGAACCGCGCGGCGCGGGATTGGGTCCGAACCAAATGGAAGTTTTTTCCCGGCCAAGCAAAACGACTTCGCTTCATGTTCTCCTACACTCTCGGTCTCTGACCGTCCTGTGACTCCTCTCTCCCATCTCACCGCAATCCATTAGCATGACCTCCCTGTTATTCGCCAACGCTGCCGTCAAACTGTTTCACGAAGGCGGCCCCATCATGTACCCGATTGTCTTGGTCGCATTGGTGGCGGTCGCGGTCGTCGGAGAGCGGGCTTTTTGGTGGCTCCGGGAAGGCATCCGACGCGACCCCGACACTCTGGAGAAAGTATTGGGAGCGATGGAGAACAGCGACTTTCGCAGCGCGATCCAACTATCCAAAGGCTCGGAAGACCCAATCGTTCGAATGATCTATCGCGGCTTGAGCCACGTCCATGGATCGCTGACCGGCGCGCTGCAAATCGCCGCGGGCGCCGAGATTAAGCGGGCGGGCCGTTTCCTGATGCTCATCGACACGTGCATCACCGTTGCGCCGCTGTTAGGGCTGCTCGGAACCGTCACCGGAATCATGGCCTCGTTCCGCGCGGTGGGCGGAAATGAGCTGGCGGTGGAAGTCGTCTCCGGCGGCATCGGGGAGGCGTTGATCGCGACCGCGGCCGGTTTGATGATCGCCATCTTCTGCTTACTCCCGTTCAACTATTTTAACGAGCGACTGACCAAGTTGCAGTTCGAGCTCGAAACGGCGGCGACCAACGTCGAAGTCATGGTCGCCAAAGCGAAGATGGAAGGGTTCGATACCATGGTGTTCCGCCGGGAAAACTCCGCGGTGATCGAGGAATAGCTTATGGCTGGTGGCGGAGGAGGTGGCGCGGCGGTGGCACAGCCGCGTTCACGGCTCAAGTTGCCCGCGGTCAGGAAGAGAGCCCGCATCGAAATCATTCCGCTGATTGACGTGATGTTCTTCCTGCTGGCCGCCTTCATGATGGTCAGCTTGTCGATGCAGAAAATGAAAACGCCACGCATGGATCTCGCAATCGCCAAGACCGCCAAGCCAGACTTCAAGCCGGATATTTTGAACATCGCCGTTCAGCGAAATGGCGACATCAGCGTGGGCAAGACCAACGTGAACGTCGTGCGCCTGGATGAGATTTTGGCCACGGCAGCGAAGCGGGGCACGAACACTCCCATTTTCATTTCAGGTGACAAAGAAGCATCGCACGGCTCGATCAATCGCGTGTTGGAACGGGTTCGAATGGCGGGTTTCTTGCGCGTCTCGTTTACCGTAGATTCGCCCAAGGAAGTTTCCAACTAGGCCATGCACTTCGGTTCGCCCATTGCCAAAAAGAAAGCCCGGTTGGAAATCATCCCGCTGATTGACGTCATGTTTTTCCTGCTGGCGGCGTTCATGATGGTTAGCTTGACCATGCAAAAGATTCAGACGGTTCGGATGGATCTGCCGAGCGCAGTCCAGGCTTCGAGCAGCCAGAAACCTGACATCGTCAACGTGGATATCAGCAGCGCCGGCGACCTAACCGTAGACCGCAAACGGGTCACCTTGCCTGATCTCGAGACGTTGGTGACTGATCGAATGAAGGCCAACACGAACCTGCCTGTTTACATTCGAGCGGATCCGCAGACGAAGCACGGTCGAGTGCTGGAGGTTCTCGATTCGATGAAGGCCGTGAAGGTGCCCAAAGTGTCTTGGGCCATTGACCCGCCGAAGGGTGGCGCGTGATTCGATTCCCGCGGGCCGTGGGACGAAGTGAGTGCTTCAAGGCAGTCGCGAAACTATGGGCGGTGCTAACTTGATTACGGCCCTCGCAGTTGGGGGGATGATGTCCGCCGGGGCCGTTTCCTCGTTAGGCGGTGATTGGCCGCAATTCCTCGGTCCCCAGCGCGACGGATCGACAACCAATTCGGTGACGGTTCCTTGGCCGTCCGACGGTCCGGTTCGGCGCTGGAAGCTCTCGGTTGGCAGCGGATTCAGTGGGCCTGTCGTTCGAGATGGGAAAGTGATCTTGTTCGACCGCCGCGACGACCAGGAGCGGGTTCAAGCCCTCGACCTGCGCAACGGGAAAGTGCTTTGGGAGCATCGTGCCCCGACTGCGTACGTCGACAGTTTCGGCTTCGATAACGGTCCGCGTGGTACTCCGGCCACCACACCCGAACGAGTCGTGACGTTCGGTGCCGAAGGACGATTAACGTGTTTGCGCCTGGCCGATGGGGCCCGCGAATGGGTGGTCGAAACGGGACGAGAACTCGGAGGAGACAAGGGATTTTTTGGGCCGGCCTGCTCGCCGCTTATCGTGAGCAATCGAATTTTTCTCAACCTCGGAAATCGAGACGGCGGGGGTATCGCCGCGTTCTCCTTAGACACTGGGCGTTTGTTATGGAAGCGCACGGATCATGAGGCTGGCTATGCATCACCCGTGGTCGGGATCTGCACTCTCGCCAGCGGCTTGTCCTCGCCTCTGGCTTTGTTTTTTACCCGAGAAGGATTCGTCGGCGCGACCTACGATGGCGACGTCCGATTCAAACATCCGTGGCGTTCCCGGCAACACGCCTCGGTCAACGCCGCCAGCCCGCTCGTGGTGTCTAACGAGGTGTTTCTAACCGCAAGTTACGATACCGGAGCAACGTTGCTCCGGCTGGGAGATCGTGGCGTCAAAGTGATCTGGTCGAGCGACGAAGCGTTGTCCGCGCACTACGCGACTCCGGTGGTTCGCCAAGGATTCCTCTACGGATTTCACGGCCGTCAGGAACAAGGCCCGGAATTCCGGTGCGTCGAATGGGCTACGGGTAAGGTGCGGTGGAAACAGGAGAACCTCGGCGCAGGGACCGTGGCGCTGGCGGGCGACCGGCTGGTGCTCTTGCTCGAATCCGGCGAATTGCAAATCGCGGAGGCAAATCCGCAAGCGTTCCGGCCGCTGGGGCGGGCACAAGTGCTCGGACGCGACACTCGCGCTCCCTTTGCGTTGGCCGAGGGCGCGCTCGTCGCACGTGATCCGCGACAATTGATTTGCGTGGAGGTTGGCAAGCCGACCCTGTAAGCGGGAACGTCGAAAAATTGGACGTGAATCGTGACCAGGAACTCGGTAGCCGCCAACGGTAGGAGGCGCTAACCAATGCGGCGCGCGTGGATACACTGGCGGACGCACTGGGATCGTGGTGCGAAAGGAGAGTGCGCGTCGTTCCCTCCGCGACTACTTACGGTTTATGGGAAGGGGAGCGGACGAACTCCAGCCAAGTCATCCCAGCGAATCTTCCGCTCCCTCCATTTGACGAAGCTTCCTCGCCGCGCCCATCTTCCATCGACTTGAAGCCCTTCGCATTCGTCGCCTTTGCCGTCTTCGCTTTGGGTGGAGGACACCGGCCTTCCGCAGCTACGAATGCCGCGCCTCCCGATGCACTGGCGTTGCGGCGCTTTGAATGGATTGCCCCATTCCCAACGCCGCGAGTGATTGCCGCCAAATTCCCCCGCGAAAATCCCGTCGTCTCGGTGGAGAAACTTCTCGTCGCCAACTCCCAAGTCTGGGCCGCGCTGCGTCCGCGGCGAGCCACGAATTTGCCGTCGGGTTGGGGCCGACTGTGGTCCTACAGCGATCAACAAGGCTCCCTTGAACCCGTGCGAGGAGCCTTAGAAATGCACAGTGTGAATGCTATGGCGGCCGACGCCCGCCGATTGTGGCTAGCGCTCGATGGCGGCCTCGCTTCGCTGGATTTCTCGAGTCATATCGTGGACGCCTACGGTCCCGCCCAAGGATTTGCCAGCACGAATCTCGCGGGCGTGGGTTTGGTGGAAGGCACCGTCGTCGCGATGGGCCGATTCGGAATGATCTGGGGACTGCTTCCGGGCACCACCAACTTCATTCGCGCCAACAACGCCGCTCCGACCGAAAATCCGCGCTTACCCTCGCCCTGGAGCTGGTTTGCTACCTCCGGTGATTGGCTGGCGGGCGTCGCGCCAACGGGGGTTGCGGTACGAAATTGGCGGAGTCAGGAATGGATTTCTATGCGCGACGAGTTCGCGAATGGAAGCCCGTCGCTCGACCCGCCCGTCTTCAATTGCGTCACCGGTGATGGCGAGGGCGGGTTCTGGCTGGGAAGCAACTTGGGCCTGCACTGGATCAATCCCGCTAGCAGCGTCGTCGAAAACCGATTCATTACGCTTCCCATTACCGTTCCAGGCGGACTCGGTCTCGCCGTGGCGCAGGGTTTTCAGCCCACCGCCGCCGCCTACGAAATCGCCCGCCAGCGTGTCATGAATGGAGTCCGCGAGCGAATGAGCGACCGCGCCCGCTACGCGCGCGCCAACGTCAACCGCAAAGAGCCGATTGATCCCGCCTGGCCCACCAGCCGAATTCCCGGCGGGGTCACCGCGTTGTGCCGAGATGGCCCGATGCTTTGGGTAGCGACCAAGGATGGTGCGAACGTCAGTCGCGCCCGAGTTCTGTTGATGCATCAAGCCACTCGACGTTGGGTGGGTTGGTTTTCTGTCGGCGCGCCCGTTTTGACGATGGCGGCGGACGCGAAACGACTCTGGCTCGGACTCGACAGCTCGCGGAGTCCGGGGCTTTCCCCGCTACTCGTGGTCGATCGCCCTCCCTTGCTCGCGGTGCCGCAGACGCAATGGACGAAGGATACGATCTCAGCGGAAGAATTGGGAACCAAGCTGGCCAACCTTCCCGTCAAGGAGCGAGCGGTACTCGCTTTTTTTGATCACGACCCCGAAAAGGTCGTGGAGCTGCTGGCACCCGACGGCGAAGCTTCCGACGACGCTGACGCGGAGACGCTGTTCCTGTTGGCGTTTGCCTACGACCTCATTGGACTGAACCAGCCTGACCGGCTCGATCACTTCATCGGCCTGCTGCGCGAACGCCACCCGGATTCGTTGTTTGCGGAATTGGTGGGCAACGTTCGCAGCGCCCGGGCCGCACCTGCACTCGACCTCGACGAAGGATCCAAAAAGGAGGCCGAAATCGTCGCACCTACGCCCCCGCCGGAATCGGACTCTACTCCCGCGCCCTCGGTCTCGGAGACTGTGCCCAACGACAACAAGTCAGCGCGCGCGGAGGCCGTCCTCGCGAAGCGAGATCTCAATCGGGATGGCCAGCTCAATGTAATCGAATTCCGGCTCTGGCTCGGCTCCAAAGCTGATTTCCCCAAAGCCGACACCAGCAAGGACGGCCAGGTCGACGCCGCCGAAATTCTTCAACTGCTCAGCGAAATCGATGGCGCCACCGGAATTCCAGATCCCACCTTGGCAAAGTGACGCGAGTAAGAGGTACCGCGCCAACGTCCGAGCGCAGGCTCACTCGAACGAAATCTCCACGTCGGTAAACCCCGCGGCGCGAGCCAAAACCGTCAACTGAAGGCGCGTGCGATCTTCAGCATCCTTGAGAATTCCCGCCGAGCGTGCCGCCTTACGGATTTGTTCGAGCGCCTGACGTCGCGCCTCTTGCTCCATCTTTTGATCGAACATCCGGAGCAGTCCGGTCGAACGTTCGACGACTTCGGTTTTACTTTCGTCAAGATAGGCATCGAGCAACTGTGGCTTCGGGAGTGTCAGCGAGATCTTCGAGCCGGAGATCTTCACATCCTTCTTAGTCACATTCTGCAAATCGACTCCGCTTTTCACGATGCCGTGGGCAATCATCAAGAG
>DLVS01000602.1 GCA_003445095.1 Verrucomicrobiales bacterium | reverse complement strand
GCGTTGTTCGACAACGGCCGCCACGGCCGTGCCGTTACGGGCGCGGGCAATCGGGCGTTGAAATCCCTGTCGGATATGCTCAAGGGCAAGTCTGGACGTTTCCGCCAGAATCTCTTGGGTAAGCGAGTGGATTATTCTGGCCGTTCCGTCATTGTAATCGGACCCGAACTCAAGCTCTACCAATGCGGCCTGCCCAAAAAGATGGCCTTGGTCCTGTTCGAACCCTTCATCATCCGGAAGCTGAAGGAGCGGGGCTACGTTCACACCGTGCGCTCGGCCAAGAAGATGATCGAGCGCCAGTCTCCCGAGGTGTGGGACATCCTGGAAGAAGTAACCAAGGGGCATGCCGTCTTACTTAATCGCGCGCCCACCCTCCATCGGCTTTCCATTCAAGCGTTCGAACCGACACTCATCGAAGGTGAGGCAATCCGCATTCACCCGCTCGTTTGCACGGCTTATAACGCTGACTTCGACGGAGACCAAATGGCCGTCCATGTGCCCCTGTCTGTTGAGGCACAGATGGAAGCTCGTCTTCTCATGATGGCACCGCTCAACATTTTCAGTCCGTCGAGCGGCAAGCCGATCATGACACCAACGCAGGACATTACCCTCGGGTGCTATTATCTCACGGCAGAACCGCGTCGGGCGCGCAAGGACCACGACCGCTTAATGCTGTTTGGCTCCAAGGCTGAGGTTATTTTTGCCCAAGCGGACGGCGCCTTGAAGACCCACGATCGCATCCGCCTGAAGAATCCCGATTTTGGTCGCAAGACCACGTACGGAGTGGCGGACGCCCGGATTATTGAGACAACGGTTGGTCGTGTGATCTTCTCCGAGATTTGGCCCGAAGAGCTAGGGTTCGCCAATTTCCCCTGCGGCAAGTCTAAGCTCGGCGATTTGATCTTCAATTGCTATAAGGTCTGTGGTCACGAGCGCACGGTGGCGACACTCGACAAGCTGAAAGAAATCGGTTTTGCCGAAGCCACGCGTGCCGGTGTCTCCATCGGAATCGATGACATGATCATCCCCGACGCGAAGTCCAAGGAGATTGATAACGCTCACAAGCAAATCAGCGAAGTTGAGAAGCAGCACAAGAAGGGCGTCATCACTAATCAAGAGCGATATAACAAGGTGATCGATATCTGGACCCACTGCACGGACCAGATTGCCAACGTTATGCTCAAGACGCTTGAGGCCAATCAGAGCAAGCGGGAGTATAACCCCGTCTTCCTAATGGTGGATTCTGGCGCTCGCGGTAACAAGGCACAGGTCCGCCAATTGGCGGGGCTACGTGGCTTGATGGCGAAGCCGGATGGGTCGATCATTGAGAAGCCCATTCTCTCCAACTTCCGTGAAGGTCTGACGGTGCTCGAGTACTTCATCTCGACCCACGGCGCGCGCAAAGGCTTGGCGGACACCGCTCTGAAGACCGCGGACTCCGGTTACATGACCCGCAAGCTGGTTGACGCCGCGCAAGACGTCATCATCCGCGACCTCGATTGCGGGACGACGAACGGCATCTTTGTGTCCTCAATCTATGAGGGTGAAGAAGAGGTGGTCAAAATCAGCGAACGTATCTTCGGCCGTTATTCAGCCGAGGACATTTTCGATCCCTCTGACTTACAAACTAAGTTGATCGGTTCCGGCGAAGAATTCGACGAAGTGCGATCGAAGGCCATTGAACGAGCGGGAATCGAGAAGATTAAGATTCGCTCCGTCCTGACCTGCGAAACCAAGGTCGGAGTTTGCGCTCGCTGTTATGGACGCAATCTCGGCACTGGACGCCTCGTCGAACCTGGGGAGGCGGTCGGAATCATCGCCGCGCAGTCCATCGGTGAGCCTGGAACACAGCTGACCATGCGAACCTTCCACATCGGCGGCGCTGCGGCACAGACTTATAAGCAGCCTCAAATTAAGGCCAAGCATGATGGCTCCGTTCATTATCACGACTTGCGGGTTGTAACTCTAGACGACGGGAATAACATCGTCCTTAACAAGAACGGTTCGATCAGCATTAGCGTTGGGGATGGTAAGGAACTCGAGTCCCATTCCATCGTCGTTGGCTCGGTCATCTCCGTTCCCGATGGAGGAACCGTCAAGAAAGGTGACATCTTCGTCGAATGGGATGCGTACAACGTTCCGATCATCTCGGAGAAGACGGGCCAGGTTAAGTTTGTGGACATCATCGAGGGCGTCACGATGAAGCAAGAGGTGGACGAAGCGACCGGTCAGGAAGACTTGGTGATCATCGAACACAAAGAAGACCTGCACCCTCAAATCATCGTCGAAAACAACAAAGGCGAACCTTTGGCCCAGTACCCGATCCCCGCTGGCGCCCACTTGGTGGTTATGGAGGGGGATGACATCAGCGCCGGCTCGCTCCTGGCGAAGACTCCGCGTAAGGCCTCCAAGACCAAAGACATCACCGGTGGTTTGCCTCGGGTCGCCGAATTGTTCGAAGCTCGCCGTCCGAAGGACGCGGCCGAGATTGCCCGCATCGACGGCGTCGTCGACTTCGGTCCGTCCGTCCGGGGAAAGCGCTGCATTGTCGTCAAAGACCCGCAAACGGCCACTGAAGAAGAGCACTTGGTGCCGATGAGCAAGCACGTCATCGTCTATAAGGGCGACTACGTAAAGAAGGGCCAGCAGCTCACCGATGGTCCCGTTGTGCCGCACGAGATTCTCGACGTGTGCGGACCTCACGAGTTGCAGGAACACCTCGTCAATGAGGTCCAAGAAGTCTACCGGCTGCAAGGTGTGACCATCAACGACAAGCACGTCGAAATCATCATTCGCCAAATGTTACGCAAGGTTCGCATTACCGAGCCGGGCGACACCGTTTTCCTCTGGGGCGAGCAGATTGATAAAACGATCTTTGAAGATGAAAACAATCGGGTGGAAAAGATCGGCGGAAAGCCGGCTGAGGCGGCTCCCGTGCTCTTGGGCATCACCAAAGCGTCTCTAGAAACCGAATCGTTCTTGAGTGCCGCATCATTCCAGGACACGACTCGAGTTCTGACCGAAGCGGCCACGATGGGTAAGAGCGATGCCCTCAGAGGTTTCAAGGAGAACGTAATCATGGGCCACATCATTCCCGCCGGGACGGGGTTCGTGGGCCACCGTAGTGCGCGACTCAAGGTGCTGGTCGACGTGCCTGAAGATACCACCCCGCCCCCTGCGGCCAGCGAAGAGACGGAGGCGATCGCGCTGTCTCCGTTGACGGCTTAACTGCTGTTAAGGCTTAAGGCGACCTTCAAGGGCGGCTCGTCGGCCGCCCTTTTTTCTGCCCTGGACCAAAGCGACGTAGAGACGGCCCGCCGAAGGTCTCGCGTATAGCGGACTGGACGGCGGAAACCATGCGACGCAGTTGCGGACGAGTGGTGCAATACGGTGGCATCAAGACGACAACGTTGCCGATTGGGCGAGTCAGCACTCCTCGCTTCACCATCGCCTCACAAACACGAATGCCCGCCCGTTCGGCAAGTGGGAATGCTTCCCGAGTACGCCAGTCGCGGACGAGTTCGATTCCGGCGACCAGGCCCACCTGTCGGATGTCACCCACCACATCGAGGTCCCATAATTCCTTCAATTCACTCGCCAGATCGGCTTCCAGCAGATGGCGATGGGTGCGCGAGGTTTGCGAATGGAGAAGGCTCAGGCTGGCCAGCGCGGCTGCAGCGCCCAACGGGTTCGCGGTGAAACTGTGACCGTGGAAGAACGTTTTGAACTCATCGTAACGCCCCAGAAACGATGCGAAGATTTTTTCCGTGGTCAGGGTTGCGGCCATCGGGAGATAGCCGCCCGTCAAACCCTTTGCCAGGCACAGAAAGTCGGGTCGAACCTGCTCGTGGGAACAGGCCAGCACCGACGCGGATGGGCTCAAGCCGGTCCGGCCAAAGCCGGTCAAAACTTCGTCGGCG
>DLVS01000474.1 GCA_003445095.1 Verrucomicrobiales bacterium | reverse complement strand
GAAGAATCCGTTAGCCAAGGCTCGGTAGAAGTCACGGTACAACCCGGAGCCGCCCATTGTCTCGCCTTAACGCCCAAGCCGCGGGGGCTGGCGGGCGATGCGTATCGCCAAGCCCGCGCCCGCGCCGATTGGGCTCTGGCGGCCGCGGGTCGCGTTCGCGGACTGGATGTCGTTGAGAATCCGCCCTCGTGGGACCTCTGGCTCGGATTCGCCGCGAGTGTAGCAGCCGATCCGGCCAAGGTTTTGGCGAAAACGTTGCAGGTCGACGACGGAGGCTACCAACCTGTCGTTCATTGGGGCCGCGCAGAGCGAAACAAGGTCACCTTGATCCCCTCCGATCATTGGCTGTTGTTGCATGATGAAGTTCCGTTCCGCGCGCAGTTGCACGGCGCAGGATCCGCCCCAATCGAAACGGCATGCTCTGTGCCAGTCGCCGACGGACATGTTGCATGCTTTCCGCCGCGGCACCCAGCTTTGCCGCGGGAGGGGGTCCTGCATCTCGAACGCTACGATGGCGACGAACGATCAGTGCGAGCCCCGCTTCGATTCCTCGCCCCGAATCCAGAGATGCCCCCCAACCAGTGGAGGCCGGATTCGGTGGCGCTGCTGACCAACGGTCGTGGGGCCATGAGCCGCCTAAGACTCGACTTGGGATCCGTTCGCTCCAAGTACGATTGCGTCCTGGGAGCGAACCTACATCCCCAAGTCCCGGTAGACCGCCACGTGTGGATCAAACGTCTCCGCGCGTGGATCAACGCCGATGGCTTCGTCACCGCCCTGAATTTTGACAATTTGTTGAACTTCGAGCCCGGCCCGCCGGCTCACTGGCGGTTTCTGGCCAATGCCGGTGACGGACGATCGGTGGAAGTTCACCTCGTCGCCGACCTACTCGACCAGGAAAACTCGGTCGTCCTGCAGTTCATTCGCCCGCTAAGGCATCCCGGGGAAAGCCGGCTCGGCCGGCCGCTTGAGCCTAGTGCACGAGTCACTTTGACCGTGCGCCTCGATTTGGAGGACCGAAACTTTCACAGCCAGACGAAATACAATGACGGGGCTAACCAACATTTTACTCGGCACTGCCGGCCGGTGGTTCTCGGGGCAATCCCGGCCGCCTCGGGTTCTTTGCCTTTCGATGGCTTTGAGTTCACTCCGGCGACGGACCGCCGCCTTCGAGTCTGGACCACCATGGGCGCGTACCATCACGAGCCCGAATGGACTCTCAATATTGCGCATCCGGTCGAAGCGAGCCGGGGACAGGAATTGTCGGGCGACGCCTTTAGTCCGGGTTGGTTCGAAATTCCCCTGACCTCAGGAGACTCGGTTACCTTAGTGGCCTCCGCGGAAGCCGAACTACCCACCCGCAAGTTAGTAGCCGGTTTTGGCGCCGCCCGAAGCACAGCCCTAAACACGGCCTTGGAACGTGCCGGTGCGGTCCAATCTGACGACCTCACACGCCGGCTCGTCCGCTCCCTTCAAGCATTTGTGGTTCGACGTGACGATACGCGTTCGGTCATAGCGGGTTATCCCTGGTTTTTGGATTGGGGTCGCGATTCGTTGATCGCCGCTCGTGGTCTGATCGCGGCAGGACTCCATGAAGAAGTCCGCGACCTCTTGATCACCTTCGGCAGGTTTGAAAATGCGGGTACCCTACCGAACTCGATCCACGGAAACGATGCGTCCAACCGAGACACCACCGATGCCCCGTTATGGTTCGGCATCGTGTGCGAGGAGCTCGCGGCCGACTCGCCGTCACTCTCCTCGTTGTACGCGACCCAAGTAGATACTCAGCGGAACCTAACCGACGTCTTACGCTCGATCGCTTGTGGATACCTCCAAGGAACCCCCAATGGAATCCGCGTCGATCATCCGTCGGGCTTGGTCTGGAGTCCCGCACACTTTACCTGGATGGATACGAATTACCCAGCGGGAACGCCTCGCGAGGGATATCCCATCGAAATCCAAGCGCTTTGGATTCGGCTGTTGCGCCAACTCGCCAAATTGGGCGCCGATCCTTGGGAGGGGGGTCCAGGTTGGATCGATTTATCCCAGCGCGCCGAAGAGAGTTTTCACCGCTACTTCTGGCTGGAGCAATTAGGCTGGTACTCTGACGTGCTGCTGGCGACGAGTGGAACGCCCGCAGAAAGGGCGACCCCCAGCAACGCGCTTCGCAGCAATTGTCTTCTGGCGGTTTCCTTAGACATCGATCGTCATCCTGAAGCCGTCGTCCGGGCTCGCCGAGCGATCTCCGCCTCGGCTCGATACCTCGTCGTACCGGGGGCCCTCCGATCACTCGCGCCACGGTCAGTGACTCCTCCGTTGCCAATACACGCGAGCAATGGCAGCCTGCTAAACGATCCGATCCATCCCTATTGGCCCCGCTATGAGGGGGATGAAGACACCCGCCGCAAACCGGCTTACCACAATGGTACTGCCTGGACATGGACCTTTCCGGCCTTTTGCGAGGCGTTAGTCAAAGCCTATCCCGGCGATTCCCGCGCCCAGGCGGCGGCACGATCTTATCTCGGCAGCGTGGACCAACTGCTCACTTCAGGGTGCCTGGGACATCTGCCGGAGATCACCGACGGCGACGCGCCTCACACACCCCGCGGATGCGACGCACAGGCGTGGAGCGTCACCGAAGTCTTGCGTGTCTGGATGGCGCTCCATCGCCAAAAAGCTGACGATCCTCAAGCTTCCGTCGACCCACCCCGATAAAACGTCCTCCACGCTCACAGCGCTGGAGCCAACCGTCCGTCAAACTGGAACCGCACGGGCGGATCCAATACCACTTGAGAAAAATCCGGATGAAGCGGGTTGAACAGCAGGTTCCGCTCTCCCGGCGAAATCACCGTCGGGACCGAGAGAATCGCGGATGCCTGGTCGCGAACCCAGCGATCACCGATGAGCTGGGTACTTCGCGATGGAGGACGCGAAGCCCAATCGGCGGGCGTGGCGAACTGATCCTCCATTCGTAAAACTAGGGACGCCGGAAATCGGGCGACGATCAACGCGTATCGCCCCAAGGCCGAAGTCCGCTCGAAGTGGACTAGCACTTCCAATTGCGCGAGCGATAGATTTTCGGCGGCGTAGACAAGGCGAACTCCGGGGCTATTCCACCGCCCACCCGTGCGTTGGGCACCGAGTCCGTCAAAAGCCTGCTGGGCTCGGGTCCATTTCGCCAGCCGATAGCCCGCACCCGTCACGCGAAAATGCCTTCGTCCAACCGACCAATGAGACTTCGCACTTCCTGGGCACCTGGTTCCGTGCGCGCAAACTCCAACGGAGTGGCACCTCCCAACCCAAATTGAGGCCGCTGCAACCAATCCCGAGCCATATTCTCATCACCATTGAAGAGGTTGACGGCCGCCTGAAAAACGGTTCCCAGCCTGAATATCCTTTCAGACTCGTCTGCTTTGAAAACTTTCCGGCGTGCCACGGTTCTCGGGGCAATACTGACAGCCTCTGCCATGCGATCCCGCGGCAGTTGCCACGCGTCACAGAGAACCTGAAATGAACTGGCCGGCAAACCCTTCTGAAGCATGCTTACG
>DLVS01000833.1 GCA_003445095.1 Verrucomicrobiales bacterium | reverse complement strand
CACAAAGCTGCGAGTGCGGCGCACCATGAACAGCCGCATTAGCTCGCGCCAATCGTCGGGATGCTCGCTCTTCTCGAAAGCGGCGAGGCAGTTCAGGGCGCATTGATGGCGACGGGTGAATTCTTCAGGCTGCCCGTCGCAGTCTTGCCGCAGGTATTCTTCGGGACGGATGCCCACGACATCATCGGGTTCGAGAAAGAGCCGAAGCTGATTGGCCAGGTCGAGGTAAGCTTTGTTGTAGGGAGTCGCTGATAGAAGGATGCACTTGCAGCCGTTGCGCGAGAGGTAATCCCGAACGACGGCCCAGCGCCGGCCGCTTCGGTTCCGCAGGTTGTGACTCTCGTCAATGATCACAACGCGGTACCGGCGCAGCTCGGGCAAGACACTGTGCGCCTGCGTGATCGATTCGACTCGAGCGATGAGCCGATAGCGGTGGGCGTAATCTTCCCACATCCCTTTGAGATTTTTGGGGCAAATGATCAGCGTTTCGAGCGAGCGCGGCGGATCTTGGAAGACGCGAGCCAACGCTGTGGCCATGAGTGTTTTTCCCAGACCGACCACATCCCCGAGGATGACGCCGCCGCGTTTTTCCAAATGGCGTGCGGCAATGCGAACCGCAGCCGATTGAAAATCGAGCAACGTACCTCGCATGTCGGCGGGGATACTGAACTCTGAAAGTCCAGCGCGCGCTTCTTCAGCGAGATGGTAGGCAATCTTAATGTAAATCCAGTAGGGGGGAGGAGCTTCGGACCGAGCCCAGCTCTCTTCGATGACTTGGACTAGCTCGTTGGTAATATCGATGCACCACTTGTCGCCCCACCGATCGTTAAACCATTGTTCGAGCTTTTGCGCTGCGTCGTGATCGAGCACGTCTACGTTGAGCTCCCCCTGCTGCGAAAGCCCGGCCAGCGTGAGATTGCTGGAGCCGAGAAAGCCGACGATGGGGTTGATGGGGTCGGGGCGAAAGCAAAGGTAAAGCTTCGCGTGAAGCGGGTGCCGGAGGAAGAGTTTGGCGACTACCTTTTCCGACTTCAATTGGGCGGCGAGCCGTCGCAATCCCGCTTCGTCGGCATCGTTGGGCGCGCCGAACATGAGTTGCGCGCGGAAGTCTTCAGCGAGTTTTCGTTTCAACCGAACGACCGCCTGGTTGCTCAACTGTTGGTCTTGCGGATAGAGGGTGTAGGCGCGCCGCAACTCTTCCTGAGGGAGCCGCTGCATTCCCACGAGCAATCGGCACTGGCGGCCGACGCCACCGCTCCACTTCTCCACCAATTGATCGATCTGCTTCCAGCCACGCAGATTGAAATAGCCGACGCAGAAATCCGCGCGGTCCGACAGCTCCATGGTTTGCTGGAGCGCCGGCAGGAGCGACAAACCGATGTTATCGAAAATCCGAGGCATGGTCCTGATGGGAGTTAGGATCTGTGGGAAGAATTCTCGCCGTGCGTTCGAGTTTGGCAGCAAAGCGCCCTAAGGGGAAAGCTTGGCGAGCGAGTGGTGGCTGTAGAATCCATCTTTGTCGCGCTCAACGGGAAATTCGGGGGAATCCAGGGAATCCAGGATGAAGATCCATGGCGTGATTGAATACTGTGACCGGGCGGCGATCACTCAAACCAAAACCTAGGACTGATCCTTCTCCACGGCGCGTTTGTCGAAGACTTCGGGCGGGATGGTCTTGGGCGCAAGGTCGATGCCCTTCTGTTTGGCCTCCTCGAGAACGGCCGGGAACAGGCCCATCTCGAATTCGAACGCCAGCACATCGACCCGCGAGGCGCCGCGCTTGCGCCATTCCATGATGACTTCTTCGATGAACAGGCGGCCTACGGGCAGGTTGATCGGGCCGACGACAACCAGGCGACCGCCGGTCTTGCCGTGGAAGAAGGCATCAGAGTGAACCGCGGATGAACGCGGTTAGAAGAAGACTTCGCTTGATCGGCCCGTTTTTCTGATCCGCGTTCATCTGCGTCCATCCGCGGTTCATATGACCCGCCGCCGAGGGGCTCCGCGCGATAGGCTTTGAGGATGAGGTCGCGGCATTGCTGCTCCTTCTTCGCCAGGGAGCTTAACTGAACAATCCGAGCACCGGTTCCGCCTGCACCAACTCGCGCGGCTGGTTCAGGTGGTTCATCACCATAGAATGAGGATCGATCCCGAGCGCGTGGTAAATCGTGGCGACAATTTGCGTCGGATGAACTGGCTTCTCCGCCGGAGACGATCCTGTCGCATCAGACTTGCCGTACAAGGCACCCCGACTCACGCCCGCGCCGGCGACAAACGCGGTGTAGCAATACGGCCAATGGTCCCGCCCGTCCGGTGAATTGGTATTCCCACTCGTGCTCACGCCCAGGCGCGGGCTGCGCCCGAACTCTCCGAGCGCGACCACCAGCGTTTCCTTCAGAAGTCCACGTTGATCCATGTCTTCGATCAGCGCGCTCAAGCCGGAGTCCAGTTTTGGGCAGTGCAGATTTCGCAGAGGGCCGAAGTTCGCCGCGTGGGTGTCCCAAGCGTCCACCGTGGGATCCCCGTTCGCCACCGCCGGCCAGTTCATTTGAACGACCCGCGTGCCCGCTTCAATCAATCGCCGTGCCAGAAGGCAACCTTGCCCAAACGTGTGCCGTCCATACGTGTCTCGCAACGAATCGGGCTCCTTAGTTAGGTCAAAGGCATCGCGAGCCCGCCCGCTACTCACGAGGTCGAACGCCTTTTGGTAGTAACTATCCAACGCATATTTTCCGACGGCTTTCTCCATGTCGGGCATGGCATCGTTGACGGTCTTGAGCAGCGTTTCCCGGCGCACCAATCGTTCTTTAGAAACTTCCTTTCGCAAGGTGAGGTCCGCGAGATTGATCTCTTTGGCCGGGTCTTGATAAAAATAGTAGGGATCGTAGGCCGCCCCGAGGAATCCCGCAGTGCCGCCCTTGCCGATGACGTTCGATTCCTGCAATGGCCGAGGCAGCATGACGAAGGGGAGCATCGGCACTTCCGGCGGTTTGAGCCGGGAAATTTGTGAGCCCATATGCGGAAAATCATTCGGTGCTGGAGGCTCAAGCTGTCCCGACGGCGACACTCGATCAGGCGTATAGCCCGTCATGATTTGATAGATCGCGGCAGTGTGATTGAAGAGCCCGACGGGGGTGTAGCTCATTGAGCGAATCAGCGTGGCTTTGTCTACCTGCTGCGCGAGTTTGGGCATGACTTCGCTGAGGAAGATGCCGGGGACTTTGGTGCGAATCGGTTTGAAGTCACCGCGGACATTCGAGGGCGCGTCGGGCTTGGGATCCCAGATGTCGAGATGACTGGGGCCTCCTTGGAGATAGATCACGATGACGGACTTGGCCTGGCCCCATCCGTTCTTCGCTGTTCCCGGAGTCGGCCCGCCCGACGGGGGTTGCTCGGCTTGCAGGCGCAAGACATCGGCGAGGCTCAGCCCGAACAACCCAGCGCCACCGAGGCGAAAGAATTCGCGACGACTAAAGCCGTCGCACGTCGCGCCATATTTTCCGGGAATGGAGATCATATTGAGAACCAGGATGAGCGGGTCGGTGAACTCAAGTTCAGGATGTACAATTGGTACTGGATTGTCGCGATTCGGCAACAGCTATGTCGCGACTATTACGACCGCGAGCGCGGGCAAACAGACGGCTTTTAGCGTGCCGACGGTTGGCTGATTCAAGGTGGACTTGGGCCAATGGTTCCCAGCATCCTGCTGGCCCCCCTTCACTTCAGACCGCTATGCCCAGCAAACTTTACCGCGTGGACAACCGTCGGCTCACGCTGCGCGAGTGTTGGAACCAGACCCGATCCGCCAACGTTCTCATCCTCTGGCTCCTGAAGCTGCTGCGAATCCGGATTTCGCTGCCGCCGATGCCTTATCCCGAGGCGGTGCACCAGTTGGCCCTCGATCGAGACGCTTTGCCGCCCACGGCGGTCTCTCGCCTGGATCCTTTAGTCGTTGAACTCGAGAGCGAGGGATTCCATTCGCCGCGTTACTATCGCTACGCCAGTTCTCGCGGGAGGACCGAAATCTTTATCGCGGCCCTCATTCAATCCCGAGGCGAGGCGATCGCCCGAGTCATGTATGTCATCGGACATGAGTCGCATCCGCCTTTGGAGCGTACTCGGGTCTTTATACTTTCAGTACTTTCGGACGGCTCTTGGTTGGTGACTTCGCCCCAGCGTGCCGAGTTCGAACCGAGTCCCGGCGTCGAGGTCATTCGCTTGCTGGATGCGCCGCCAGCCCGCCTCGCCCAGGCGCATTTGGAGGCGCTGAATTCGCGTCGAGCCGCGAATCCGCCGATACCCGTGCCAACTCAAGAGGAGGCGGAGACGGTGGCCGACCGGTACGAACGCTCCTGTTTTGACCACGGAATCCGCCGTGGCTTGTACGTGCCGCTGACGGAGGCTGAAGAAGCCAATGAACAGGAAGCGGTCGTCGCGGCCGAGCACGCCAAAGCAGAAGTGGGCAGCAAGCATGCCGACGTCCTGGTGGAGATCGAGCGCCTGCAGAATCCGAAGTCGTCGCTGAAAAACGCCCTCTGGATTCTGGGTGTCTCGTTGGTGGCCTTCGTCGTCCTCGGCGGCGCGAAATGGGAATGGGAGTTCGTCCTGCTGCTGATCCCGATCCTCTTGTTTCACGAGGCAGGACACTGGTTGGCCATGCGGATGTTCGGATATCGAAACTTGCGCATGTTTTTCATCCCGTTGTTCGGCGCGGCGGTGTCGGGGCAGAACTTTAACGTTGCGGGCTGGAAAAAAGCGCTGGTCTCGTTGGCCGGCCCGGCGCCGGGTCTTTTGCTCGGAGTGGTTTTGGCGATCGCGTCACTGTTCGCGGGGCCACCTTGGCTGGAAAAGTTCGCGCTCCTCACCGTCGTTCTTAACGCGTTCAACCTCCTTCCGTTCGTCCCGCTGGATGGCGGTTGGTTCCTCAATGCGACCGTGTTTTGTCGCCGGGCCTGGTTGGAGACCGGATTCAAATTACTCGCCGTCGTGGCCCTGGTCCTGGCGAGCGTCCAAACCGGGGAAAGACTCTGGGGCTTTCTCGCGATCCTCATGGCACTGTCGCTCCGAACGACTTGGCGAATCGGCCGCCTGGCAGAGCAGTTGCGCGCCTCGGGATTGCCGACTCAGTCCTTGGACCGTCAAACCATCCCTCCGGATTCGTTAGCAACCTTGGTGTCCGCCGTGAAGGGCTCCACGAAACAACCGCGTCCGGTGAAAATCGTGGCAAGTGAGACCTTGGATCTGTTCGAGCGTCTCAACGCGCGTCCGCCTGGACTTCTGGCGACCCTGGCGCTCCTTACTGCCTACGTCGGCACCATCATTCTCGGGTTTCTTGGATTTGGCCTCGCCTCATTTGCCCGCACGAGTGGTTTGGACTTGCTGGATGAGGATTCAGTCATTGCCGTAGATCCGCCGCTGACGCTCACGTGCGACGATACTGCGACGGCCACCACCGAGGCGGCCTGGCCCGATCCGACGAATCGAGTCGTACTCATTGGCATCCATCCCGACGCCGAGACGGCACGTTCGCAATGGACTGAGCTGACTAACACGTGGCCTTCGACCGTTGCTCGGGTTGGGTCGGTGCTCGTCGCGATGTATTCCAAGGCGGCCGTCGATCAGATCGCACGCGCCCGGGAATTGCTTGCGCCGTTGGGCACGAACTTCATTCAGAAAGATTCCGGAGACGACCCGTACGTCCTGCTGGACCTGACCTGCCAGCTACCCCTGGGTCTGTC
>DLVS01000224.1 GCA_003445095.1 Verrucomicrobiales bacterium | reverse complement strand
GCAGTAGTTTTGATTGATGGCGGCACCGACATTCTACTGCGCGGTGACGAATCGGGATTGGGCACGCCGCAGGAGGATATGGCCAGCCTCGCCGCGGTGAGTGAACTGCGGGATATTCCTGAACGCTTGGTGGTTTCCATCGGCTTCGGCGTTGACGCCTTTCATGGTGTTTGCCACGCGCATGTGCTCGAGAACATCGCCGCGATGATTGCGGACGACGGTTTTCTAGGCAGCTGGAGCCTGATGAAGGCAAGCGAGGAGTTTGCCTTCTACCGGGCTGCCTGCGACTACGTGGCGGGACGCCTTCCTCGTCATCCGAGCATCGTCAACACCAGCATTATGGACGCAACGACGGGTTGGTTTGGCGATCGTCATGGTACTCCGAGAACGGAAGGTTCTGAGCTTTTTATCAATCCATTGATGTCGATTTACTGGGCGTTCACAGCGGATGCCGTCGTCCGCCGCCACCTTTATCTCGACCGGATCAAAACGACCGAATCCTACCAGGACCTGACCCTCGCGATCGAAGCGTTCCACGCCGCGCAGCCAAAACTAAGGACTTGGCGAAACATTCCCTGCTAGTCGCGACCTCCCCTTGGCTATGAACCCTTCTTCCCATGAAACCCGACACGATCCTCATTCTGGAAGATAACGAAGAACGGATTGCGGCGTTTCGCGAAACAGTCCTTTCGCTTCGAACTGACTTTCACATCCGAGTTTGGCGGGACGCTCCTCGATTTGTAGCTGAGGCTGAGGATTTTTTTGGCCGCGCCGCTCTCATTTCCCTGGACCACGATCTGAACCCGCAGCCAGGCGTTTCGACGGACCCCGGCACAGGAATGGATGCGGCGAACTTCCTCGCCGATTACTTGCCGGTCTGCCCAATCATCATTCACTCCTCGAATACCGACCGCTCGTGGTCGATGCACAACGAACTCCGCTTCGCAGGTTGGCGGCCCGAACGGGTTGGGCCTACCGACGACTGCCGCTGGATTTTGGGACAATGGCGCAGGCAGGCAGCGCAGATGTTGGATACCGGAGGCAATTGGCACTCGCAGCGTTTGCCCGATGATCACCGGGAACGCCTTGAGCAGGTGTGGTTGTCGCTCAACGGCGTGGGCATTGGAGATGCCATCGGCGAAATGTGCGCTTATCAGTCGTATTTAGCACCGAAACGCATTCAGGAAAGCGGCCTGCCCACCGGGCCATGGGTTCACACTGATGACACGGAGATGGCAATTTCTGTCAGTGAAGTTCTCCGTGTTCACGGATTTATCCAACCGGATGCGCTGGCCCGAAGGTTCGCCCGACGGTTTGAGCGCGATCCCGAGCGTGGCTACGGCAAGATGACCCGAATTCAGCTCCGCGAGATGTCGGCCGGGGTGCCTTGGCGAGAAACTTCTGCCAAGGCGTTCGGTGGCCAAGGATCGATGGGCAACGGGGCCGCGATGCGAGCAACACCTGTGGGCGCTTATTTCCGTGATGACCTTGAGGCGGTCGTTGCGAACGCTCGTCTCTCTGCGGTGGTCACCCACCACCATCCCGAGGGCGTTGCTGGTGCCATTGCGGTCGCCGTTGCCGCCGCGCTGGCGGATCGGTTGAAGGACTTCAGCGAAGCCGGCGTTCAGGCGTTTTGGCATGGCGTCCTCGCGCACACGCCTGACAGTAAGGTTCGCCAGTCCATTCAAGCGGCGGCGACAACACCGACCGCGGTTTCTTCGGAAGCGGCGGCCAAAATCCTAGGTAACGGTTTCCGAATTACGGCGCCCGATACCGTTCCATACGCGTTATGGTGTGCCGCTAAACACCGGCGCGATTTTAGGAGCGCTCTCGCGGCGGCCATCGAGACCGGAGGCGACTGTGACACTAACGCCGCCATCGTCGGTGGCATCGTCGCCCTTGCGGTCGGCCAGGAAGGAATTCCTGCGGCTTGGCTCGAGGCGCGCGAGCCCATCCCCTTTCGAGCGATCAACCAATAACTATCCCATCCAAGGACTCCTATGCTCGGCATCCGTTTCATCAAAATCGATCCCACCACCTACTTACTTCAGTACCGCAAAGGGCAGGCTGTGCGTGAAGGCGCCGGGCTCTCGTTCTTCTATTACTCACCCACCACGTCGCTCGTCGCCGTGCCGGTCGCCAGTACCGACGCGCCCTTCATCTTTGAGGAGACGACAGCCGACTTTCAAACTGTGACGCTCCAAGGCCAAGTTACTTACCGCGTCGCCGATCCCAAGCGGTT
The DNA here is from genome assembly GCA_003445095.1 of Verrucomicrobiales bacterium. Taxonomy (GTDB): domain Bacteria; phylum Verrucomicrobiota; class Verrucomicrobiia; order Limisphaerales; family UBA9464; genus UBA9464. The sequence continues at coordinate 4,469 of DLVS01000224.1, read as the reverse complement.
AGCCAGCTTGATGAACTTCACGCTCGACGCACGCGGCGCGAGCTATGTCTCCGAAGATCCGCAGAAGCTTCCGCAACGCGTGATTAACGTCATCAATGTGCTTGCGCGCGCCGAACTTCAGTCGCTCAAGCTGCGCGAGGCCATCCGTTCGTCTGAAGCGATTGTTCAGAAGGTGCGACAGCGCCTGACGGCTTCGGGAGAAATTGCCCAACTCGGCTTGGAAGTGCTCGGGCTCAGTGTCCTCGCGATCAAACCTTCGCCCGAGACCGCACGGGCGTTGGAGGCGGAGACGCGCGAACAACTACTCAAGGAAGCCGATGAAGCAATCTATTCGCGGCGCAACTCGGCGGTGGAACAAGAACGCGCGATCAAGGAGAACGAGCTGAATACGGAAATCGCGGTCGAGAACAAGAAGCGCCAGATTCGCGAAGCGCAAATGGATGCCGAGCGCGCCGTGCAGGAAAAGCAGGCCCAACTGCATCAGGCCGAAATGACCGCCAACATCGACCTGGAAGGAAAACGCAAACAGCTCGTGTCGCTCGCTGCCGAGAACGCCAAGGCCGAAGCCGATGCCCGGGCTTATGGAATTTCGACGACGATGCAGGCGATCAGCACTGCGGATGCGCCAACGCTGCAGGCGCTCGCTAGCGTCGGCATGAAGCCAGACCAACTGATTGCCGTCGCGTTCCAAGCCATGGCCGGCCGGGCGGACAAGATCGGGCAGTTGAATATCTCGCCCGACCTACTGCGCGAACTCATGGACAAAAAGACTGGGAAATAGTTGCTCCCTTGGGAACGGCCTTATGAGGCGGCTATCAGAAACCAAGATCATCCTGGTTACTCGGCCAACCCGAATAACCGAGCTCAAGCGCCGCTTCAACACGCGGATGCAGGCCAAGTTCTACGTCAGCCACCTGGGCCAGGATTTCTCCGATTACGAGGCGGAGGATGAGCGCTACACGGAAGCGGTGAAAACTACTCAGCACGGACTTGAAACGCTTGGGCGCGTGCAGGTGATCGATCGCTCGTTCCTGCCGAATTTTGTGTTCGGTCCCGAGGATGTGGTCGTCGTTCTGGGTCAGGACGGCCTGGTGGCCAACACTATGAAGTACCTCGCGGGGAATCCGGTAATTGGCGTGAACCCGGATCCCGCACGGTGGGACGGCCAACTCCTCCCCTTTCGTCTGGCCGACATCGGCAAGGTCGTTCCGGAGGTGCTGCAACATCGACGTCCGACGAAGGCTGTGACGATGGCTCAAGCCACGCTAAACACTGGTCAAACGCTCCTCGCGGTGAACGACCTTTTCATCGGACCACGAACCCACACGTCGGCTCGTTACGTGATCGAAGTGGGCGACGAGCGAGAAACTCAAAGCTCCAGCGGAGTAATCGTTTCGACCGGACTCGGTTCGACTGGCGGGTTGCGGAGTTTGCTCACCGGGGCTTCGGCCATCGTCCAAGGTTTGGGTACGGCGCGGGCCCGGGAAGTTCAACCCGCGTTGGAAATGGTGGAGCAATCACGTCCGCGAGCCCGAGCACCGTCCCCGGGAACACGTCCGCAACTGGTCGTCAAAAGCGAGTTCGCCTGGGACGCGACCCACCTTTGGTTCACCGTGCGGGAACCCTTTCCCAGTCGCACGACTCAGGTCGGGATCATCGTCGGCCGGGTAACCGTGGATACGCCTCTAACCATTACGTCGCAGATGCCAGAGCATGGGGTGATCTTCAGCGACGGAATGGAAACCGACTTTTTGGAATTCAGATCTGGCACTAAGGCGATCGTTACTCCAGCAAAGTCCCAAGGGCGTCTGGTAGTTTAAATGGGAAGAGTTCCACGAGGCTAGGCTCTATGCTGATACGCAACTTTCGTTAGGTGGGTGACGCCCCAGCTTGTGCGCTGCATTCCGAAGTGGGCGTAGAGGCCTTCTCGATCATAATCAACACGTTTGCAGGTGATGTGTGCCGAGAATTGGGGAGAGACACCCGAATCAGCACACGGGACGCGCGCGCTCCAACGCGATTTCGGCGTTCGTTTTAGTGGACTTGCTCGCGGCCTTTCGCGAACTCCGCGCGGAGGGGTGACACGACGCAGCGCGTCTTTTTGCCACCTTGGTATTGGCGCGCCCGGGGAGATTCGAACTCCCGACCCGCTGCTTAGAACGAATCCTACCAGGACCTGACCCTCGCGATCGAAGCATTCCACGCCGCGCAGCCAAAACTAAGGACTTGGCGAAACATTCCCTGCTAGTCGCGACCTCCCCTTGGCTATGAACCCTTCTTCCCATGAAACCCGACACGATCCTCATTCTGGAAGATAACGAAGAACGGATTGCGGCCTTCGAGCTCGCGGTTGCAGCTATTGATCCGAATCTCAAACTCCAAGTCTGGCACGACGCACCGGCAATGATTGTCGAAGCCCCGTCCTGGCTCACGCGGACGGCTCTCATTTCGCTCGACCATGACCTGAACCGGCTGCCAGGAGCGATCGATGATCCTGGCAGCGGGCTGAACGTAGCCACTTGGTTGGCGCGGCAACAACCGATCTGCCCTGTAATCATCCGCTCGTCCAACCACGACTATCAATCGTTGCGAAAGTGCATTCAGAGACTCCGGGCGTTTTGGGTTGCGAATCCTATGGAGTGCGGAGGCAAGCAAAGCGCGACTCCGCTTTGGAACGTCGCGAAACACTAGGATTTTGCGACGAATAATTCTACGGTTGTCCGGCAGCCAAAGCGCCGTCGCCGCTGCGCTTTGCCGGCGCACTCCAAACCAACGGCACGTACTTCCGCAACAATTGATATCCCATCCAAGGACTCCAAGGACCTAGCCCTGACTTTTCGGAATTGCCATCGGCTCGCGGCTTGGGGATTGCCCTGGCGTATTCGACGCGACCACCCTCCGACCGTGATCGGACCTAGATTCGACAACTGGCGCAGAATCTTCCGGGGCGGCGTGGGCCTAATCGCACTCCTGATTCTTGAGAAGCTGGCCGCCCAAGAGCCCGACCTGGCCTCTACCTGGGAGACGGGTCCGCCGCCTGCTTGGGCAGACGTCGCCCCGATTTCCCCACACGCACCCACCCAAGCGCAGCAGCCAGGGGAGACCACGCGCTACCTACTGGTGGATGAACAGGTTCACACGGCAAAATCGGAGTATTACACTCGCCGGGTTTACGAGGTCTTAAATGAGTCGGGGGTGCAACAAAACTCAACCCTCTCGGCGACTTATCAACCCGACTATCAATCCTTGATTTTGCACACCGCCGCCGTGTGGCGGGGAGACGCCCTGGAGGAGCAACTTGATGCCAAGCGCATTCGCGTGGTACAAGAAGAGCTAGATTCAGCGTCTCACGTCTATCGCGGCGAAGCCCGAGCTTTCTTAGTTCTGAATGACGTTCGGGTCGGTGATCGCATCGAATTTGCCTACACGGTGCGCGGCCGAAATCCCGTGCTCGATGGGCATTACGTCGGCGGCTTTCTCACCGGCTGGATGGTGCCCGTCGAGCGGATCCGCTTCCGAGTGCTTTGGCCAGGTTCACGCCCGATCCATTGGCGGGCGGTCCGTAACGACGTTTCACCCGACTCGCGATCCAATCCTGACGGAACCGAAATGTTCTGGAGCCTCTCGAATACGGCCGCGGAGATCGTCGAGCCAAACACACCCTCGTGGTATCCTCCGCTTCCGTGGGTTCAACTTAGTGACTTTGATGCCTGGTCAGACGTCGCCAAGTGGGCGAGCCAACTCTTTCCGCAAAACCTGGACCTGCCTCCCGCCTTGGAGACCCACCTCAAAGATTGGAGTGCCTTGTCCAACGACGATGAGAAAGCCGAGGCAGCTCTACAATTCGTCCAAAACGAAATCCGTTACGTGGGAATTGAAATCGGCATCAACTCCCACCGCCCAAGCGAGCCAGCCACGGTCCTGACCCGCCGGTTCGGCGACTGTAAGGACAAGACTCAATTACTCATCGCGATCCTCCAGCGGCTGGGAATCACCGCGCAGCCGCTGTTGGTGAACCAAGCTGCCCGCGGAACCATTACCAATTGGTGGCCGTCACCCTACGCGTTCAATCACGCCGTTGTCCTCGCCCACGGCCGGACCAATCAATGGCTCCTCGATCCAACCCTCAGTTTTCAACGAGGTCCGCTGAGTGCCCGCTATGTACCCGATTTCGGTGCGGGGCTGATCGCCTCCCCGACGAGCACTCAGTTGATTCGGCTCGACTCCTTGGCCCGGGGCACTCCTTACACCCGCGTCGACGAGGATTTTCGGGTCGCGGAGAAGGGACAGCCCTCCGAGCTGATCGTGACGACCCGTTCCTCCGGACTGGCGGCCGAGATTGTGCGAGCGCAATTCGCCTCGACACCGCGTTCGGATTTAGAGCGCGGTTATCGAAACTACTACGCCCGGCAATATCCCACGATAGAAGCGCTCAACCCCATCGACTTCACGGATATCACCAATATCAA
>DLVS01000096.1 GCA_003445095.1 Verrucomicrobiales bacterium | reverse complement strand
GGTTAAGAGGTGTGGTTTAGTTAAGGAGAAGAAGGAATAAGAGATCAAGGGGGGAATGGAGTTAAGACAAGTGCAGGTCCGATATAAGGTTTAGATGAATAAGTTGTTGGGTGTTTTTTTTTTCAAGCAGTGGAAGCGGTTCTGAAGGGCGGCGAGGACGGCAAAATCCTTGTTCCCGGGAAGAGTAAGGAGAGCCTATTGGTTATTGCCGCGGCGCAAATCGACGATGAGACGGCCATGCCGCCGAAGAGAAAGCCGGGGGGGCCCGGGGGTCCAGGCGGTGCCGGCGGACCTCCTCCGGGCGCTCCGGGGGCCGGTGGCCGTCCACCCGGACCGGGTGGACCCGGCGGCGGTGGACCACCGCCCAAGCCGCTCACTGCGGAACAGGTGGGCCTGATTCGCGCGTGGATCGACCAAGGCGCCAAATAGGTTCTTGGTACTCATTCACTCATTCCAGTCGAATCGCCCGTTGAATCCGGACGGGCGGGTCGAGTTGCTGGCCTCGCGCTGAGCCGGCGTGGATTTGGCGGACGAGTTCCATCCCTTTCGTGACGCGACCGAACACGGCGAAGCCCTGTCCATCTGGATTGCGCTTCCCGCCGAAATCCAATTCCGGCTGATCGCCAACGCAGATGAAGAAATCACTCTGCGCTGTGTCCGGGCCATCACGGGCCATCGAGATCGCGCCGTCTAGGTGCTTTAAGCCGGTGTCGCGAGTGCGTTCGAGTCGAATGGGTGGATAGAATTCGTTTGTTTTCGCTGGGTTCGCCTCCGCCTGAATGACTGCGATCTTGACCGCATTGGTTGGCTGGTTGGCGGCCGTGACGGTTCGAAAGAAGCGGCCATCAGCGTATAACCCATCCTGAACGTAGCGGAGAAAATTGGTGACCGTCACTGGGGCCACTTGCGCGGACAGTTCGAATTCGACGTCGCCCAACGCGGTTTGAAGCAACACTCGCGGGCGTGCCGACACGGGCTCATTGCGCCAGCGAAACCGTGGCGCTTCCGTTGAATTGAACCCGACGAGATGGGCCCGATCGTCCGACCCGCGAAACTGAGGTTTGGTATAGCGCCAGGGTCCGTCGCCAAAGACCTCAGCACACAGCCCGGCGACCCCCGGATCGTATGCCTTCAGTTCGACCCGAGTATTGACGTGATTGTGAAGCGCATCGTTTTCACGGTTGTCGTCGAACCACGATTGCACGGCTTCGGCCCAATATTCGTGGCGGTCCGAGGCAGCATAGGTGCCCTGCCAAAGTCCTTGATTCGTTGCCCCACTGAAGGCCGCGGCGAGGCGTGCATCAAACGTCGGGTCGAGAGAATTCATTCCCATCTCGTGAATCGCGTGGGCGAACTCATGAATGCAAATATTCTCGGTTGAATAGGGATCTCCCGGGAAACACAGCAGATTCTCCTCGGCGCAACTGACGGCGGGCGCTTCGGGAGTCGCACCCAATCCGCGGGCGCGTCGATCCCAATAGATTCTCGGTTGGAGATGCGCGTGTTCTGGAACGTCCGTGGTGAATTCGTTCCACGCCATCACGGCGAGCCGAGTTCGATTGGTCGCCATGGCACGGAGCACATCCGCCCGTCCACTCAACATCCGCTGCACTATCCAAGCCGCCTCGCGCATGGCGAAATCCGACACATTGGTTGAGCCCAGAATCGGCAATCCAGCGACGTTCAGATATTTTTGGTAAAAGGGCGCGAGTCGGAATTGAACGCGAACATCGGGCGGCACGGGACCTACCGATTGGGCACGGAGATCGCGACCGGGCATCCCACATAGGAAGATGGCCAGAAAACAAGCGACGGTGACGCGACCGGAGAACATGTTGGGAAGACTGCAGGTGATCTCGGGGTGATTCGAGCAGATAGAACCCAACCCTAGTGAACCGGCTCGCGCGATGCGCCGGTCGCTCAAGCGGCCCGCCGCGAACGAAATCCATCGACTCCGAACAGGCCAATTCCGACCGCTATAAACAGTTCAGCGGACACTCGCCGATAAGGCGAATGTCCGCTGAATTCAGAAAGGCGCTGAGCTGACGAACTAGTTCAACTAAGCCAGGCCTATCTATTTACGGATGGTACTTGCGGCGCAAAAGGGCCAGACCGCCCATCGCGAAGGCCAACGCGCTCACCGTGCTTAGCGAATCCGGCACCCCGCGAGGGTTACCCGTCAACAGATCCGCCGTGATATCGTCAACCGTGAAGTAGTTGCCGCTGTCATGCATCACGATCTTCTTGATGTCCTTGGTCGCCCAACTGACGCCCAGCGGCGAATTGGAGCCATAGTTGGCCCCTCCAACTGAGCTAGTCAATAGGTTGCCGCCGGAGTCATACGCGTCGATAACAAAGTCCGAGATGGAGGTGTACCAAAGGTCCACTTGATCGACCGGATTATCGAATACCGCTTCAATGTACGGAAGGGATATCGTGAACAACACCGCATGGCCGGAATGGGGAGGATAACCAGCCGAGTTGTACCCAAAAACCTGGTCTTCCAGGATGGTGGACTGAGGGCCGAAGGTCACCCCCTGCCAAAAGTTGCCAAAGTTAACTTGCCCGCCGAAGTACCAGTAGTCTTGGGGCATGTTCTCGAAGTCGATCGTTCCTGCGAACGCACTCGCGCCCGTTGAGGAACCGATGGCCAACGCAGCCAAAAGTTTGAGCTTAGTAGGTAGTGTCATTTTTATGTGGGTCGCTTGTTGTTGCCACACGCTCTTCTGGACAAGAGAAGCGTAGTAATGACGGGGTAGCACTTCGCGCGCCAGGCTCGGTTGGTGTTACCGGAGTGGTGGCCTCAATGCTCGCAATCAATCATTTGCGACGATTTCATCTACGATGGGCCGACACCTCGGCCCTGATTCCTGTAAAGAATCCTTACAGGCAATTCGCGGGTTTTTGAGGAAACATCTCCTATGAAAGTTGTAATAAGTTGGAAATCAACATACTAGCACCAAGTTTCTTGCCTTTCGGCACATTTGTAAAGATTCCCGACGGCTTAATTTCCCGAGGCCTCGTCCCAAATGTCTGTATCGTCTCCCAGCGAAGATTAGCGGAGCCGAGCCACCTGAGCGGACGTCACGAATGGCGTTTGTTCACCCGCGGTGTCCGGTATCCTCAGTTAGCTTCTACCACACTGAGCACCGCGCTTGAACAGACCAGTGAAAAACTGCTTCTATTGAGCTCCTATCCCTATGTTGAACCGAACGGCCATCTGCCAGGTCGTTGTTCTGCTTACCGTCGTCACGCTCTCGTCGGCCGGCGCTGGTGTGCCCAAGAAGGTTCAGCTCTTCCTCGAGAAACACTGCTTTGAATGCCACGACGCGGATTTGAAGAAAGGTGGGCTGGATCTCACCACAGAGGA